>NZ_JALLKV010000015.1:0-121652 GCF_023093815.1 Pseudomonas sp. PNPG3 | reverse complement strand
ATGATGCTCCAGCTTTAATTCAATAACCGTGTTGCACTCAGCTCCTGCAACCGCCGATCCTTTGGTGCGTGAGGCTGACTCTCAGTCAGTACGCTTGATTCAGCGGGCGAGATGGGAGAGGTCGAGCTGATTTCAACAGTCCCTATGAAGCTTTGCGGGCGTGCTTCATCGGACCAGATCAAGCTCGGTTGCAGGCGAAGAAAGGTAAAGCGATGTTGCCAGTTATCCTCTGCTACGGTGGCGCTCCATACCGCTTTGCCTTCCGGTGTCGCATCCACCAACCCATGCGACTGCAGCTCATCGAACAAGGCGATGTTGGAGGAGGGGATGCCGTCGACCGCTTGAGTGAGCAGGTAGGCGCGCAATTTGTCGGTGGCCGTCTTGCTGACCAGCCACAAATCGTCCTCGGTGAGCCAGCCGGCTGCGCCGGGCTGGTTGAGCTTGAACTCATTTTTGACCAGGTGGCGCAGGCCCGTGAGCAGGTGATGCTGCAGCGAGTGTTTGGGTGCCAGCAGGGCCTTGGTGGGGTTGGCACCGATGTTCTGCGCAGTGGATACCCGGTCCGCTTGCAGCACCAGCTCTCCGAGGGTGCCGGCGTGCTCGTAGTGGTTGGCCAGCAGGAAGAGTAGGTGGCTCCACAAGACCGGATGGTTGCTGAGCCAGTCCAGTTGGAGAGGTGTCAAGATCTGTGTGTACAGCAGCCCCGTAGCGGCGCCGTGCAGCTTGTAGTCGCGGCCGGCCACGTAGCGAAAGCGGTAGGGCTGGTCCAAAGGGCCGTGCCAGGGGTGCCACACGTCGCCATTCTGATACTCCACCTGCAGGTCGACGGCAATCTTGCCAATGTCATGGAGCAGGGCGCCGTAGGCAATCGCCGCGCTCCAGGCGTCGGCCTGCGCGGCCTGGTCCTCCGGCGCGGCGCCGCTGGGCAGTAGGTACGACTGGCGCAACTTTAAGCTGCAGGCCACCAGTTCTAGTCCATGGTCCAGCATGCCGCCTGAATAGGCATGGTGGTGGCTTTCGCTAGCGGGGAGCTGCTGTACATAGCGGGCGTAACGGCGGATCGGATCAAGGTAGAGCTGATCGAACTGAGGCTCGGAGAGCGCTGTGTACTGCCAAATGCGTTCCAGCAGCTTTTTCCGGTGGTCGGAACAGAGCAGGGATTTAGAGGAGAGCGGGAGGAAAAATCCCTCGGGCGCTGGAGTGGGGGTGGGCTCTGCAGCATCGCCTTTTTGATGTCTGAACCACCAGCGTTTCATGGCGTTACCTACTTTGCATTCAGAAGGTCCTTTTGCCTTTTCGGATAGGCCTCTTACCCTTGTGCCCCCTTACCATTGCTGCCCTTACCCTTTAACGCCTTGAGCCTTTTCGCGAACGCGAAAATTCGAAGCCTGGCGCATCGGGTTACCTGTGGGACCGGCATGGTCTGCCCTTTTCTCGGGAGGTAGACTGTCCGGCATTATCTAGGGGAAGGTAGCCTGATGACGTTGAGCGATGCCATTTTGATCGTGCTACTGGCCGACCGAATCCATGGGACCGATGCTGCCATTCGATCGGCCGCCACGCGTTGCGCAAAAAAGCTGCCACGCAGTCAGCGCGATATGTTGTTCAAGATTGGTAACAGTCCCGCGCCTCGGGAACTAGTAGGTCACCTCTGCCAGTTCTTGCCGGACTGATTAGTCACATAGGTATGTGCGCATTTTGAAGGATGAAAAGTTAGCTGAAGAGCGAATTAACGCTCGGTGCGTACTTGTGCCTCAGGTACTATCGTCGCACATGCCCCAACCCTAGGAAATATTTCACATGTCCAAACTTGCCGAATTCAAAGCACTGGAAGCTCAACTGGCTGCTCAACTTCAACAACTGGACGCGATGAAAAACGATTCCGGCCTGAAGCAGGAAATCGAGTTCGAACAAAAACTCAAGGCCTTGCTGGATCAGTACGGCATGAACCTGCGCCAGGTCATCACCATTCTTGACCCGTCCAAAGGCGTGAGCGTGACCACTTCCAGCGCCTCCACCGGCGCTCAGCGCAAGCCGCGTGAAGTTAAACGCTACAAGCACCCGCACAGCGGCGAGATCGTCGAAACCAAGGGCGGCAACCACAAGATCCTCAAGCAGTGGAAGCAGGAGCACGGCTCGGATGTCGTCGAGAGCTGGCTACAGTAATTGCTTGCTCAATTGCAGCGGCCGATGCTCGGCGTTGCAGGCAAAACAAAGGCCCCGGTTGGGGCCTTTCTATTTGAAGTGAAAAGTCACGCCGTTAGCCGTTCGCACGTCTCGCTGGACTGATCCAACTGCAGCGCCAGCAAGTACTCGGACGCTTCACGGGCCAGCCCACTGGCGCGGAAGATGGCCCGCTTATCTTCCTTGAGGATCTTCAACCAGGACGCCAGGTACTCCTCGTGGCGCAGCTCGCCCTGGGTGCCGGTGAGGGCGCAGAGAAATGCCGCACCCATCTCCGCGACCAATTCCTCGAAGGCGTAGGCTGCAGAGCCAAACCCGTGCCCGCCAGTGATGCCTTCCCGGTTGAGGCGAGCTTGGTGACCCGACCAGTGCGTCAGCTCATGCAGCGCGGTCGCGTAGTAGCTGCCGACGTCCACGAACTGAGCCTTGGTGGGCAATTGAATGAGATCCCGGATCGGTAGATAAAACGCGTCATCCCCGTAGCGATGCTCGATGCGTGCGCCGCTGGCGGCCAACAATCGCTCGGCAGGTGCATGATCGATGAACGCCACTGGATCTTCACTCTCATCGTGGTGGTGCTCTTCGTTGGGTAGTCCCTCGGTCTGCTCGATGTTGAACAGGCAATGCGTCCGTAGCAGTGCGAACTGCACCATCTTGACGTTGCCTTGCTCATCACGGACGACCTGACCATCTTCGTTGTGTGCTTCCTTGCTCATGGGTTTGTACAGCACCGCAAGGGTCGATTGCTCGCCCTTGCGTACGTGACCACCAGCTTTGCGAGCCTGGTTGTAGGTGAGCCAGCGATCCTGGCGGTATCCGCGCAGGCGGGCTTCGGCCCACAGCAGTGGAATGTTGATGCCGGCGTAGGGGCGCCGGGTGATCGCGTTAATGGGGAAAGGTGCGTCAGCACTGGAGCCTGAAGTGCTCCAGGGTTTGATCCAGGGGATGACCCCTTGGCTCAGGGCACTGACAATCTTGTTGGTGACGTCCAGGTAGATATCGGACATGACGTTCTCCAGTCAAAGAAGGGGAACGCTGCCCGGCCGGGAAGGGTTCCCGGTGGGGTAAGTTGACATTGGTAGTGCGGGTGTTCAGGCCGATGAGATGTCCACACCGATCTCATGTGGCAACCGGATGTGCAGAAAAACAGGGCCGGTTTCTGGCGTGATGTGAGTTACCTGAAAGTGAGTGGCTGCCGCCGAGGAGCGTGAGTCGCGCTGGGAAGTTTGATCGAGTAGCAACTCGAGCGATTGGCGCAAGTGTTGATCTACCGAAGCCAGAGCGATGCCCAATACGGCTTGCAAGCGCTGCCCTGATTGCGCGACTGCGTCAGTAGCCGTACCAACCTCGGCTATGAATTGCCAAACCCCTGGGCTCAGGACAATGGCGGGTAAGGAGCGGTTCTTCCTGGACACTGGTGCCTCCCGGGAGCTGATCCGGCGATGGCTTCACGAACAACTCGAGGGAAGTCCCATCGCCACAACTCACACTGTGAACTGGGCGTGTCTAGGCATTAAAACGCGCTTGTCTGTGGGGTCAATACCTGATAAGGGGCACAGACCAGGGCAAGTTTCCACCCGCTTCCAGCAAAGGCTTTCCACTCGAAAGGTCCAGATGAACGGCTGCTGTCGGCGTAAAGATTGAAGTGGGCGATATCCCAAAGCGGCACTGGCTCGTGCATCCCTGGGACATCGCGGGTGTTGCGAGAGCATTCAGGATTTCCCTGAGAGGGCAATCTCGGCAGCGATGTACAGGTGCGTGGATGTGGCTTCAACTACCAGCGACCCGTTGGTGCCGCGTAGGCTTTCCAGAACCGGATCATCAAGGTCGAAGTACTCGGCAAAATCGTCGCCACCGAATTCACCGCGTGCGCGATTCCACCAAGCGTCGAAGTCGTCGACTTCAGGGTTGCAGCCCATGGCGTAGGCAATGTGTTTGCGGCTACCTCCGTCGGGTTTGCTTTCACCAAACTCGGACATGAGGTAGACACCGTGGTCTTTGACCAAGACGACTCGACAGCCGATGACGGCCGCCTCGGTCAAGACAGCGTGAAGTTCAGTTCCTGTGAAGCGCAACATGGTGAGTTCCTCCAGGCAGTGCGGAGGAATGCCACCCATGCGGGAAGAATTCCCAGCACGGAAATGGAAAAGGAGCTTCAACGGAGCAGGGCTCCGTGAGGCAGATGTGAAAGAGCGCTCATCACCGCGGGAGCGGTAACCGGGCGAGCCACCGAACGCTAATCGCCCTTGGGACAACCATCACGGGGTGACGTGGCCTTGAAGGTTGTGGCCACCTGGGGTGCTGGATTTCCAGCGCTTGCAGGTCTGGTGTATCAAGCGGGTTGGGATAGCGTCAATGGTGATTTTCAGAAAAGTGCACTGCATCAATCCATGCAGTGCCACTGGCGATCAGCAGCGTGAACCAAGTGATCAACGGTCATGGAAATCTGCAGGAGAGGAGTAAGCTAAGGCTTGGATCCAAATTGTTTAAAGCGGTTTGACCGCACGTGCGGTGAAGAGAATGGAGGTAGGAAAATGACGACCCCAGCGTCTTCAAACCCCAGCCGTACTTCTTTCGGCAAGTATTTGATTCGTGCTGCAACTCGCGCGGGTCGATTGGTGAATCAGCTAGAAGCCAGCGTGCTGCATTCACCGATGTTGGCGAGCGTTCCGTTTGGGTATCGCCGGCTCGGTATGCAGATTGTTAAGGTGATTCTTTTGCTTGCTGTTGCATCAGTTGCATTCTTCCTGGCGGTCGGAATGGTAGCCCTATGGGCGTTTGCCGCGCTGCCTATTGAAGCGAATGATGATGAGCCCGATGTATTCGAGGTTAGCCATCCTCAGCATCGTTTCAAGTATCCAGAAATGTACGACGAACACGGATCACTTCGTTAACTGATTACTTGAGCTTTTGTACGCCTCCAACAACTTGTGATGTTCCCTTCCCAGCTTGGAGTTTGGCACTCTCTGCACCTTGAGTAAGAAGGCTCTGGACGTTGCTGCCAACGTTGTACCCCGCCCAACTCATGGTTCCCAGAAAGAACATCGGGAGCACCAAAAACATCGCCCCCATCACGTACTCGATCACCTGCGCGGTAACCGTCCCATCCATGAACCCTGCCGTTGGTAATGTTAAAAGCGCCTGGTCCGTGACAGAGACCTGGTGGTACAGCGTGTCGAGCATGCTCGAGTCGATCCAGCGGGCCAGCTCCCACCAAAACGTCAGCATATGCAGGGTGAACAGCGCGAAGGTGATCGTCATCAGCGCTTTGAGCTGATACGTGCTGATCAGCAGCACCAGCGGCAGGCAGATGATTGTGCCCATGATCAGGAAGGCCTGGACCATTGGCAGTGCCGCGCGCAGGGCATTCATCGCCGGGAAATTGCTGAACGAGCCCAAGGCCAGGCCGGTGTTGGTGGCCAGGTTGTTGAGCCCTTGTGTCAACGAGCCGCCTCGGGCACTGCTGCCATAGTCTTGGAACACCTGACCAGGCGCCATGCTCAATGACTGCTGGCGGGGGCTAACCAGTTCACGCAGGGTAGCGTTTTCGATTTCGGTTGAGTTGTGTCCGGTCAGCCAACCGCGCAATTGCGTGAGCAGGTTTGGATCGACCTCGGCGACCAGGCGATCGCGCAAGCCGACGGTGGCATCACTCCACCATTGCTTGCAGGTGGGGTAGCCCGCACCGTTGTCGAGCCGGGGCAGGGATGTGTCCCGCGTCTCGTCATATGGCCAATCAACCCGGGGCGTGCGCGAGCGATCTGTGTCGTAGTAGCCCGGTGTGTCGAGTAGGTACGTCGATCCAATCCAGGACGCATCGTAGCTCTGCGATTCGTCCAGATCAGGGCGGTTGGTAAACAGCCTCGAGCGCGAAAAGCCGTAGCAGTCGCGGGTGAAGTCGGCGACCTCTTGAAGCAGCACCTGGTCGTTGATCCGCGAGCTGTCGATCTCCATGCGCATTGCGCGGATGTCGGGTGCGCAGGGGATGGATGCAGTCGCTGCAGCTGTGATGCCTTTGCTCATGGCATGCACCAAGTACCACCACACCGGCACGTTTGCGGATTTCTCGCCAATGGTGTTGAAGGTAATGCCCCAGGCCGTGTCGGCGGGCTTGGCCATCGACACCCCACAGCGCTGGCTCGCCGCATCGTCGAAGGTCACGGAGGAAAGGTTCAACGGGAAAAACGGCATGCAGCCAAACAGGATGACGATGTAGCTCATCCACAGGCGGTTCTCGACCCGGGGGATCGACAGCAAGCCCTTGTTGCCTTCGTCGGCGCCCTGTTGTCGGGCCGACAACCATTCCTGCAGGATGATTGCGCCAAACGGCGCGGCAAACAGCCCTGTGTCCGCCAGCGTGTTCCAGATACCGTTGTTGATGATCCATGCCAGCAGCGACAGGTAGTACTCGAGGTAGCTGTTGGTGCTCATATTCATGACTGCACCTCACACGCGTGACAGTTCGACCAAGACGATCGAGCCGAAGCCGACCAGCCCCAAGCGCATAAGCCGTTGCTGGTCTTCAGGTAACGGCCGCAAGCGCAATGCTGCGGTCCAGTAGGCGAAGATCAGGCTGTATAGCAGAGCTCGCCAGTATGCGAAGTAGGGCGTATTCCCCCGCGCATCCTCGAACCAATCGAGTTGGGTGCCGTTCAGTTGCAGCGCCATCCAGGCAATCAGCAACGTAACGATCATTGCGCTGAGGATGAACAGGACTCGGGCGACCGTGCTCCTCGCAGAAGGCGGCATCATGGCGTCCTCCTTCCTTGCTCCGCACGGTGTAGGCGGTCTAGCTGCGGATCGCGCTGGTCGATATTGCGTGAGGCATCGGCGCCGCCGGCGTGGCGATCGAGGACCAGGCTGGCGGTATTGGTGGCCAGCGCTTGGCGCACTTGCAATTCCGTTTGCAGCAAGCGTATTTCGCGCTCCAGTGTTTCGACATTGCTGTTGAGGGCGCTAGTGGCGGGCTGCGCCGACGCCACATTGGGTTCATGGCTGCCGGCGAGCAATGTGCGCTGCAGCAGCATCGCTTTGTAAATCACGCTCGATAGCGCGGTCTCGCTGGCCAGACGCCGGGCCAGCAGGTTCTGGTCGGGGTCATCGCGCAGGCCCTCGATGACCCCGCGCGAGACCTGCAGCAAGGGACTGGAGACTTTGCCGAGGTTCTCTGGCGTGGGCTCCTCAGCGCTCGACAGCATGCGCTGGAGGCCTTCGAGATGCTGCGTGTAAGTTTCCTGGATCAGTGGCGTGAGCCCTGCACCTGCGCTCACGCGTAGCGTCTCGCAGTCATCACAGGTCTCCACCTCGGTTTCGCCGAGCACTCGAGTGGCCCATTCGGCAGCCTCCTCGGGGCTCGACCAGGCCTGGCAGATCGCGCCATTCTGACAACCCGAGCCGACGGCCGAGGTGTCTTCGACCGAACGGTTGTGCAGCAGGTTGTAACCCGCCTTGACCACGTCCGAGGTCACCCGGATCGGCGCCTGGCCTTGGCCGCCGGCTTTCTGCCCGCCAATCCAGCTGACGCCGTTGTTGCCGTTGTTGGACTCGGTGTCCTTCACCGCAGTCACAGCATCACCGTCGGACTGCTCCAGGTTGTGCTGCATTTCCTGGTTCTGCGCCAGTGCCCCCCAACCGGCCTGATCCACCTTGTCAGCCATCTTCGCCGCCATCGCCTGGCAGGTGAGCTTTGACCGGTCAAAGTCGATGCGCCCCTGCAGCACGCCGTTGCTCAGCAGCTCATACAGCCCGGGATTGGCGCGCTGGATGATCATGGCCGGCAGCGACATCACCGCCTGGGTGGCGTTCTGGATGACGTTGCCCATGATCTGCTGGAAGCCCTGGGTGGCACCGTTGAGCTGGTTCTGCAGGGTGTTGGAGAGGTTCATGTTTCCGCACATCAAGTTCGCGCGCCAGGACAGGCCGACGCCGAGTCCGCTGGGGCGGTAGAGCGAGGAGGGCGCGCCCGCCGCCGATCCGCCACCGATGGTGTACATCACCCGGTCGTCCAACACCTGGGCCTGGTCGCCCAGGTGGTAGCCACTCTCGGCGGCGTGGCCGACAGTGCAAACGAGTAGACACATCAACCCAAGCAAGGGCGTGTTCATCACTGGCCTCCATCAAAATCGATGCTGAACAGGAAGGTCTGGCCCATGCGTTGGCAGCAGCGATACGGCCGCCACAACGACCAGGCGTAGGCGCCCTCGGCACTCTGGATTGTTGAGCTAGGGAAGATGGCGCAGGTGCTCTGCATCATCGGAGTGAGCAACTGCCAGCGGTGGTTGTTGACGTTGTTCTCCATCACTGGCTGTGGCGGCCAATAGCCGGGCGATGGCATCGGCTGCAGCGGCAAATAGACGTGCGGTTGGCCGACACGGGTGATGAAATCGCTGGCGCGCTGCGCCATCACCGCGGCGGCCTTGAAGTCGTCGGGTTGTACCAAGAAACCCTGGCGGGGGTAGACGTTGCCCCACATGTTGCCGAGGGCCTGGCTACCGATCTCACGCATGCCCGGAATGAGCGCTTGCGGGTAGACGGACTCGGGGATGGCCTGGCGCCAGGCTAGTGGATCGAGCGTGCTGAGGTAGTAGGGCGCAAGTGGCACCGCCCCGCTTGGACATGCATAGCCGAAGCTGTGGGCCAGGGCCGTCAGGGCAGCGCCGCCAGGATGTCCGATGCCGTCGACATTCTTGAAGCGGGGCAGGTTGTTGCGCTGCGGCGAGGGTGTGATCAGGTTGCCCCCGCCTTGGGACAGGGGTGTCGGTGCCGACAAGGCTGACATCTCGCCCCAGGGGTTGCTGCCGGTATCGGAATAGCTCGACACCACCAGCTCGGGAATGAAATGCCGGACCTTGGGCGAGGTTCGCACCGTGCAGCCGAAAGGCGTACACAGCAGCCAGTAGCAGATCCCGACGACGCGGTACTCCAGACACTGCAGTGATGTGACGGAGGCAATGATGGCGGGTGTGGTCAGCGCCAGACTCTGCTCGGCAGCCATGAGCAACGCGATCGCGAGGAAGGTGCGACCTCGGCCAGGTTTGCTCGGCTGTGGCGTTCGGTATGGGGCGGTCAGGTTCATCGGCAGCGCTCGGCAAGGGGCAACGGTGTGCATCCATGCGCCGAGTTGCAGCATCGCGGATCAGGCAGCGGAGAGGGACGGACAAACCGAGGCTGGTGCCTTCGGTTTCTGCAACGGCCGGGATAAGGGCTGCGACCTGTCTAAAATCACTGCGGGAGTACAAATGTACTCCTGTCGATTTTTATGCATCGGCCGGCTGCAGAGCATCATGGGCTACGAGGTTCAGGACATGCCGCGCAGGCGATCGATTTCCGCTGCAATCTGCAGCGCAGCCTCCAGTTCGGATAACTGATGCGCTTCCATCAACCGCCAGCGCTGGGCTTTCTCCTCGGGCTCGGTCATGGCCAGGGCGAGGTACAGGCTCGGTGGTACCGCGCGAAACAGCGTCTCCAGCTGCTTCGACAAGACCACGCCCTCGGTGTATTTGCCCGAGGCCTTACTCGCCGACAGGAGCAGAGTCTTCTGTGCCGGCGTGAGCTTCTTGAAGCGCGCGATTTCTTCGATCTCCGCCGGCGGCATGTTCAGGCAGATCCACCACTCGATCATGTTGAGCATGGTCTGCGCCGCATCGGGGAAATCGGCCAAGTTCTGCGTTGCCAACCAGAACCAGGCACCGAGCTTGCGCCACATCTTGGTGCCCTTGACCACGAAGGGCGCCAGCAGCGGGTTTTTGGTGATGATGTGGCCTTCGTCCGTGACCATGATGATCGGGCGACCAAGATACTGGTCGCGTTCGGCAATATTGTTCACCGTGTTCATCAGGCTGATGTAGCTGATCGACATCTGCGCCTCATAGCCCTCGCGGGCATAGGTGGCGAGGTCGACGATCGTGACATCGCTTTCCGGCCAAGGCGTGCCTGGTCGGTCGAACAGCGCACCTTCGAAGCCTTGGCAGAACAGATCGATGGACTCGGCCATTTCCTGCGCCCGCTCGCGACGCTTATCCGGCAGGTGGGTGTCGCTGGCCACAGCTCGAAGGGCATCACGGACATGGCGCGTCATGACCTGCTGGTCGTTGGCCGCACAGTGCCTGGCCGCGTCGAGAATGCACTCGCGAATCAGGCTGCGGTCTGCCCGGGTGAGGCGTGCTTCCTCCTTGGCTTCGCCGCCGGTGATCATCAGGCGGGCGGTGATCTCCAGCTCGCCCAGCACATCGCGTTGCTCGTCACTGCCCGAAGTGTCTTCATCCAGGTCCTCGGTCGACAGACTGGCGTCCTGGTCGGGGCGCTCGATCAGCCGGCGGGCATCGGCGAAGGGGGCCAGGCTCAAGCCGCTGCCCGGTTTGAGCTGGACCTTGTTGACGGTCAGGCCAAGAGTGGCGAAGTAGTCGCCCTGCAGGCCAAAGGAGTTGCCGGCCTCGACGATAAATAGCCGCGGCCGATACACCGCCATGACCTGCATCAGGATCGAGACCAGGGTGGCCGACTTGCCAGCTCCAGTCGGGCCGAACAACAGCAGGTGGCCATTCATGGAGCGGTCGAAGCGTGACAGCGGGTCGAACGACAGCGGCGCTCCACCTCGGTTGAAAAAGGTGATGCCCGGGTTGCCAGTACCGATGCTGCGTCCCCACAGCGGCAGCAGGTTGGCAACATGCTGGGCAAACAACAGCCGGGTATACCAGTTGCGTTTATCCCGCGCGGGGTTGTAGACCATTGGCAGCCAGCGCAGGTAGCTGTTGCACGCGGCGACTTCATCGCCCTCGCGCACCGGCTGCAGGCCGGCACCGAGCAGCACATTGGCCGCCTGGATCGAGCGTTGGCGCAATTGCTGTTTATCAGCGCCGCGCAGGTAAAGGGCCAAGGTGCCGCGGTACAGCTTGTGCTGGCGACCGATCAGCGCGCGGGCTTCTTCCACGTCCTGGCGGGTCTGGGTCGAGGCTAGGTTCTCGCCGATGGCTTTGCGCGCCAGGCGGTTGAGCTGCTCCTCGAGCACATCCTGGGGCGTGATGACTAAGGTCAGGCTCAGGACGGCCTGCTCGGGCAACTGGTCGAACAGGGCGTTAAGCGCCTCGCCTTTGCGGGTTTCGCCGGTCAGCTGGCCGATATGGGGTGGCCTGCGCAGTTTGTCGACCACCATCACCGCGTGCGGCTGCTGATCGAAGTACCACAGCCCCTGTTCGCTCTCCGAGCGTGGCTCGTGGAAGAACAGCCGTTCGGCAAAGTCGTGGTCGAACGGCAGCGACAGCCCATCGCCGTCATCGGTCTCCGGGTAGGGCACGCGTCGATAGAATGCCGCTGGTGAGTCGTCCGTGAGGGTGGGGGCTGGGTTGAACCAAGGCAGCAACCAGGCGTAGAAGTCTCGACCGTTCAGCCGACGAGGATTGACCCCGCAGGCCTGCAACGATGTCATCAGGCGATCACAGGTTCTTTCCAACAGCTGAGCGGGGTTTTGCCCGTCGTCGTCGGCCTGGTCACCGAGCCAGCGATAGACCACCAGGCGAATCCGTCGATTGCTGCCGCGCCAGGGCAGGTGCGACACGACATGGTCGTCGAACAAGCCGCCGGGCTTGGCAATGGCATCGAGGTGCTGCTGCATCGACGCGATAAAGGCGGTGGTGAAGGGTGTGCCTGTCGCCCGCGGTGCGACGTACAGTGCCAGGCGCTCCAGGTACGGCGAAAAATCACTGTCGTCCTGACAGAAGAACTGCACCACCCAGGGTGCCTGGTCGAGTTCGTCGAAGCTGTCCTGCAGCGCATCTTCCAACGCGTCGCGCGCCGCCATCAGCCATTCGGGCTCACGACCTTCGGTGCCGATCGGCTGCAACTCGAACACGGCGCCAACCGAGCGATTGTCGTCGAGCAGAAAACACTGCTCCTCCTCGAGGTATTCGACCCAGGGCAAGTGGTCGGTGAAGCTGGGGTTGGGTGCGTACTGGGCGGCCTCATCCGCATACGTGGCGCGCTGACGCTGTGCCGCGCGCCAGGGCTGCCAGTGTGGCGGGACTCGATCTGCATCATCGTCCATCACAAATCGTCCAGGCGTTCGCCGGGCAGTGCGTACTGGACCTTCTCGTACAACGGGAACACGGTCGAATAGCCGGGCACCGGCGACTGCTGGGTGCCGGCCAGGTGCGGGTAGACGTACATCACCAGATCAGGATTGGGCAGGCGCGGGAACTGGGTGCGGATCTCGTTGGCGGCCGTGCGGGTGTAGGCGCTCTGGTCCTTGATCAGGCGTTCGGGATCGAGCACCGGCCGGCGCAGTTCGCCGCGAGCCTCCTGCAACTGCTGCTGCGCGCCGACCGCGCCGCCGCTGTTCCAGATATCTAGCATGGTGTGATCGCCGTGGGGCAGCATTTCGTCCTTGCGGGTGGTGCAGCCTGCCAGGTGTAGGCACAGCAGCAGGCTAATCCAGGTCCAGTACCGAAACGGATGGGCGTTCATGATTCACTCTCCGGCCTTTGGGTTTGTAGTCGATGCTGATTTCGTGATCCAGGTGCAGGGCCACCTTGGCCCCAGGGGGCACGTAGATGGCGGCGAAGGCTTCGCCGTAGAGCTTGTTGATCCACTCACGGATGTCGCCAATGCCACCGCTGATCACCGAGTTCAGCGCGCTGTTGCCGCTGTTCTGGCTCAAACCCAGGCTGCCGCTGGCCGAATTAATGAAGGAGGTGTTGGTTTGCTCGCTGCCCAAGGCCGCGGCGAAGCCGGCGCCGGCCGCAGTGATCAGACTCTGGCTGCCCAGGTACTGCTGGGCGTTGGAGCGGCGCTCACCGGAAATGCAGGGGATGCCGTAGGGGTCGGAAATGTAGCCCAGGCCGCCGCGGATCTTCTCGGTGTCAGAGGTCTGGGTGCTGCTGCGATTGCGGCTGACGACCTTCTGCGGCTGCGGCACCGTGCGAACGGTGCCGTCGCCGAAGACAAAGGTGATCGACTCGACCTGACCACGCACGCAGGACAGCGTCCAGTCACCCGCAGCGGTGCCGCTCATTACCGCGCCGACCACGTCCGGCAGGTCGATGCCGTTGGCAGTGAGGTTGTCTGGCCCCACCAGCACCTTGAACGGATAGGGATCGTTCACTGTGCCGTCCACCGGCACCCGGCCAATCAGCGCGGTCATGGCGATCGAGCCCATCAGCGTCGAATTCTCGGGGATGGTGTAGACGGGGCGGGCACCTTCGGTACGGTCCTGGGCGTTCTCCAGGTCACGTTCGCCTTTGGCGACGGCACGCAAGCGATCCTGGCCACGGTCGATGGCGTTGTCGTCCAGACCGTGCAGATCCTTGAACTTCGAGGTCAACGACGACAGCGGTCCCTCGGCTTTGCCGGTGTTCTCTTGGCCGGCGCGGGAATTCGATGGTTCGATCCACTGCACCGCATCTGCCGGTGCCTGAGGGCCTGCAAACTGCTGCTCGTCGCCTGGCTCAAGACCGAAGCCCGCAGGAACATCCGACTTTACGGCGGGCTTACCGGTGAGCTGATCCTTGAGCCTGGAGAGTAGCCCCTGGGTCTCGCGGTGCTGTTGCTCGGCCTTCTGCCGTGCATCGTTGGCCTGCTGGCGCTGTTCGGTAACCTGTTGGGTGACACTGCTCAGCGTGCTCTGGATGCGCGTATCGATATTGCCTTCGCGCGTGCGCAGCCGGTTGTTCTCGGTCTGCAGGGCATCGTTGCCTTTCTTCAACATCTGCATTTCGCTGCGCATCGCTTTTACCTGGCCGATCAGCGTGGCCACGGTGTCGCGTGGGGTGTCGCCGGCGATGCCCAAGGCTTTGGCCTGTTCCGCGCTGAGCGTGGCATTCTCCGGATCGTGAGTGGGCTGGCCATCCGGCGCGGTCACCCAGGACTTGATGATGATCAGCACGATGCCCAGCAGGACCGCAGGCACAAACCATTTCAGCAGGCCGTTAGCTTTCATGATCGGCAGCCTCCGGTTTTGGCGGGGGCAACAGCAGCGCGTGCTTCAGGTCGCCGCCGCGGGTGACGAGGTATGCCACGGTGGTGTCTTCAGGCGTACCGGTGAGACCTAGGTCCGCATGCTGGAAGGTTGCGGCGTACAGCGTGGCCTGTAGGTGACGCGGGTCCAGCGCGACCTTGCCAGGACCGCGGTTCACGATCTTTACCGCCGTCACCCAGTAGTCGCCCAGCCGCCAGGCCGCGAGTGCCTTGATCGAAACCCGCTCGGTGGGCAGCAACGAACTGAAAGCAACGGCGTCGCTTAGCGGCACCCGTCGCACACCGGGCAGTGGTGCCACGGTACGCAGGGGCGCATAGAGGTTCTGCGCCGCATAGCGGGTGAGCACCACAGGTACCGGCGTAGCTGCCGGTGCCGCCTCCTTCGCAGCTTCCACGCCCGGTACCGAAGCCTGGCCCACGATCCTGACCGGCTCCAGTGCCTCGCTGCCCTCGAGCGCCTCGATGTCGATCAGGATGATGTCACCTGACTTCACCGACTGCAGTTGCAGCCGGGTAGGGGGAAGGGTTTCAGCGGCGCGCAGATAGACCGTGCCGCCGACGGACTGCACGCGCAGCTTGCCAGCGATCGCACTGGGCAGCCCGACACGCACATCCTCATCCAGCATCAAGACCCGCTCCTGGCCCACCGTAAGCGGTACGGCCAGCGGCAGGCGGTCCCAGTATTTGACCTCGATCGCACCGACTGCAGAACACCAACCTGCGGCAACCGCCAGAATCATGATCAAGACACGCATCATCCCGCACCTCCAGGCAGCGTCAGTTTCTGCGGTGTGCCTTCGTAGCAGTCCAGGGCCAGGCCCCACTTGTTGTGCTCGGGGTCGACGTCGAAGCGCACCACACGCAGCGGGTAGCGCACGACGACGCGTTTCACCGGCTCGGCGGCGTAGTACTCGTCGGCATTGAGGTCGAGTTTGACCAGCCAGCTGTGCTTATCCAGCTGCTTCACGCGCAAGTCGGGATCGTCGCTGTAGCCGCGGCCCAGCACCTCGTACACCCCGCGCACCCGGCCGCGCAGTTCGCCGGCGGCCTTGCGGTACTCGAAGTCACCGTCGAAGAAGGTCTTGCACGCCGGTGTCAGGTAGGGCTGCAGAGCAAAGATGGCACGGTGGTAGTCGACCTCACCGTCGGTTGGCCAGCGGTTGAGTTGGCCGAAGATGTACAGAGCGAAGCCGTAGATGTTTTCCGGGGGTACATCCCACCACTTGCGCGTACTGCCGGAGCGCAGATCGGGCGGCACATGAATGGTCAGCTCGGAGGGTGCGGACTGCCAGCCGTACCACAGCCCGCAGCACAGCAGTGCCAGGATCGATACGGCCAGACGCAGGCTGAAGATATGCGCCTGCTGCGCGTCGACTTTGTTGCGGAAGCGGCTCATTCAACAGCCCTCACATGTCGACGTGTACGGCGGACGGTCCAGGGCCCCGAATGCAGGATCAGCTGATGAGTGCCGATGCCCCAGTGCACTGCCAAGTGCCACTGTAGACGCCGGTACAACCAGGTTTCCGGCCGGGCGCGCTTGGCTCGGCGCATCAGCTTGCCGCCGCCCAGCAACACCAAAGCCATGCAAATGAACATGCAGGTGGGGAGGGTAGCGATGGAGGCGGTGGCCACCGCCAGCGGCGCACCGAGAATCACACCTAGCCCTGCGCCGACGATCAGCGCGACCCACATCTCGTCGTTGGTGAGCCCGCGAAGAACGGCCGGGTCATGGTTGAGGCGCTCCGGGAGGAAGGTCAGCGTTCCGTCAGGCAGAGTGGCTGGGGAGTCGGACATGATGACCTCACAGGATCGTCGCAGCTTTGGTGAGGAACCACAGGATCACCACCACTAGCAGCGCGCCGACGCCGACCACCGCGCCGAGATCCTTCCAAGTCTTACGCTGGTTCTGCACGTCGGCGTAGACAGTGAGCGAATGCCAGGCCACGCCCAGGAAGGCGAGGGTGGCGATCAGCAGGCCGAGTAGGATGCCGCCGTCGTAGGCGTAGTTCTTGATGGTGTCGATCAGCCCTGATCCCTCGCCGCGTGAAGGTGCTTCCATGGTTGGCAGATCGGCCCAGGCCAGGGTCGAGCTCAGCAGCACCAAA
Organism: Pseudomonas sp. PNPG3; assembly: GCF_023093815.1. Taxonomy (NCBI): domain Bacteria; kingdom Pseudomonadati; phylum Pseudomonadota; class Gammaproteobacteria; order Pseudomonadales; family Pseudomonadaceae; genus Pseudomonas; species Pseudomonas sp. PNPG3. The sequence goes on along the minus strand of NZ_JALLKV010000015.1, from coordinate 105,396 downwards.
CCGCCGAACAGGGCTTTTATGCAGGTAGCTTGCAGCAGGAGCAGCGGAAGAAGGCAGCGACTGGAGAGTTTCATGGCGGGGTCTCCTGGTTACGACAGCATGAAAAACATCAGCACGATCAGGGCGAGGGCTAGACGCAGGGTGCTGCCGCCGAGCGAGCCAAAATTGATGTTGCCGGCCGCCCAGCCGCGGTAGCCGGTCCACAGGGCCCAGGTGCACCAGAGCAACGCCAGTACCAGCACCGATGACCGCCAAAGCACCGAGCTGAGCTGCGGGGTGAACCCGGCAACGGCAGAGAACGCGTTTAATTGGGCGTCAGTCATGCTCATCGGAAGGACTCGAGTTAGCCGCTTCAGCCCGGTAGTCACCAGTGAACTCGACCAGATCGGCAGGCTGCGCGCGGGAGGGCGACAGGTAGTTGTGGATTCCTTGACGCATACGCTCGAGGTCCGCAGCGAACCTCGGATAATCGAAGCGATAACGGGGCCCTGCAGCATCGACAGATCTGCTGCTTGCGCTCTTGGCCAATAGCTCGATGGCGGTGATCTGCCGCTGCACCAAGCCCAGACTTGAGCGCTCGCGTACGTCTTGAGCCGCAGCAGAGAGCGTTACAAAACACGCAAGGAGCAATGTGTAGGGAATAGGAGTCATGATTAAATCCAGCCGGGTAACTGGCTTTTACCTTGAAGGCGCAGGCGGGTTATTGCATGACCAAAAGGGATTTTCGGTCATTCACATTCGAGGAGCAGGGGTGGATGCAGGGGGGGGGCGGTTTGCCCTTACGCAGGTTGACTACAGCAGCTAAAGCTCCAGGTATGTTGGGTTGCACATGAATCGGTGCTTGCGTTTGTCGGCTGCTCCGACTGTTCGAGTGACCTTGGTCGTTGTGTTCCTCCTCCAGTCACACTGGGTAATAGATTCGGTTTGGAAAGTAAAGCTTTCGTCAGAAAAGTATGATATTAAAATGCCTTTACGTTGCAGATTAACACGGAGGGTTTATGGCGTATCGAAATAAAACTTACGTCGCTTTCGCAAGCGAAGACATTAACTTGTATCGGCTCATGGAAGCATGGCGCGAGAATGATAAGATAGACTTCGATTTTTTTGATGCTCACGATCTATTCATTTCGAGGGATACAAGTCAGCGGGAAACGATTAAGCGAAATCTTCGCCAGCGTATGAAAAATGCAAAGCAGGTTGTCTTGATTGGCAGTCCAGATGCCAAGAGGAAAGGCGGGGATGGATATTCGTTTTTGGCTCACGAGCTTGAGCTAATTGTGGAGTTTGACTTGCCCGTTGTGGTGGCGAATAAAGGCGGCAGTCGCGAAATTCAACGAGCGTTAATACCGACTCCCCTGCTGAATGCGGACTACTATACAATGTCAGTTTCGCTGCAGCCAGCTATAATAAAGTTTGCGCTGGATGAGTATGTCCCAGCGTTCGCCCAGAAGGTGAGAAAAGGTCCGCATTATTATCCGGCGGATATTTATAAGAAGCTTGGTATCTAGCGGGCAGGTGGAAAGTTATCGCTCCGGCAGAGGTTTTAATCTGCCGGATCTTAATTAATCTTGTGTTAGGTTACAAACCGTTCCTGGCGGACTTTATGTCAAGTAAATTAATTTGACTAATTTTGTCTTTGTGAATTATTATGTTGAGCTTTGCTGGGTGCTTGAAGCGCATCTCGCTTATTCTAAAAGTCCAGAGCATGATCTTTAGTAGTTCTTCGTCGCTTATATTTCGATGTTCTTTAATGCGCGTGATGCCCGATCCGAATATTGGTGTTGAAACGCTTTGCTGTGCGTACACTCTATTGACGTTGTCCCAGAATTTTATCAAAAACCCTAGGTACTCAGGCATCGTTAAATAGGCTTGGTTGCGGTCGTTGAATTTTGAGAAGGCTGCAAGAAGAAAATCCTCGTACACACATATAGTGCCTATGTCGTATCTCTGTTTCTTTCCAGTTGCCCTAGTTTCGTTTAACTCTAAGATTTCACACTCGTCGAATCGATAGGCGGTCAGATGATTTTCAAGGTCTACTAATGCTTTTGGTAAGTGCCTGTCTATGAATATTCCGTTTAAAGAGCTGTGAGAGATTATTTCGTCGTCAACTTGTGTATCAAAGTACTCGTTAAAGGCGATCGCTTTAAGGCCGGGTTGCTTGAATATGTCGCCTACTTTTACGATGACTGTTGTGCTTTCTATCTTTAGTTCTACTTCGGTTAGGTTGTTAGATGTCCACCAAAAGTAAATATAAATTAAAATCAAGAATGCCACACAGGCGATCCCCGCTGTGACCTTTCCAGTTTCAGGTATGGTTACGAAAATTAGTAGTAATGACAGCGCTGTGCCGGTCGCGGCGAGCGCGCCCCAGAATCTCTTGATTATCCGCTGATCAAAAAAGCCTATTTGACTCATCCTGATGCTCCTAGCGTCGCAGGCGGTTATTAGTTTATGGGTGAAGTCAGAATGAGATCCAGTCACGATTAGGAAAAGCGAACGCACTCGCTCAAACCCTCTAAGGTTTCACTTCTTGTGTCGACGCCAAATGCTTCAAGAAATTTCCTCGCGAAAATATCCTTGGGGCCTTCTTTTCCCTCCTCTTTATTCATTATTCTAGAGATGGAGCTAACAAATAAGTCGGAAATTTGCATGAGTGGAGATATGCTGGAGTCTTCCGCCTCAACTATGTCAACATACACGTTTCCTTGGAAGATGTTGCTGGCAGCATTTTTCAATTGTAATTCTATTTCCATTAGCGCAAGTTTGTCTTTTGACGCTTCTTCTGCATCCTTTCTAAATTGCAGGTTTCGTGGGAGAATGGCTCGGCCAGATTTGTTTTCTTCGGTAATTCCTTGGATTACCATATGGTAAAATAGCTTATTGAGCGTGTCGTCGACATTGTAAAGGCCGCTACGATTTACTCCGAGGCCTTTGAATGAGATTGAGGAGGAGTTCTGTACGATAGAGCCAAGCAGCGCCTCGTAGGCTTCGAGATTCCCCTTGTTGATTTCTTTAAAATGCATTTCGCCTTTGAATCCTATCTCTGCCTTCTTCCTGTTAATGGCGGCAGTGATCTTCATGGTTTCGTAGCTTCTTAAAATCCAAAGGCTACCGACTAATAGGTACTTTCCGGTTTTTCCGCTCTCATCGGCATAGATGCAATATACTGGGTGCGAAGGTCGGACCTCAAGAGCACGCTGCTTTTCTTCCTCTTCCAGCTTCCCTCTGTATTTTCTAACTTCAGGTGATGCAATGAATAGACCCAGTATGTTTTGTACCACCGCTCTGGCGCGTGCTATAGAGTGCAATCTCTGCAGTTTGGGGTAATTTTCAAATGAAATATCACCCCCGCTATAGAGGTCGGTTTGGAAAGTCTTCCAATAAATGATTTGGCACTTGATGTCAGAGTCTCGGGCCTGAGGATAGTGATTAAGAATCCACGCAACTCTATCGGTCACACGCGTCGGGCTGTTACTGGCGATTGCAGAAAGTACCCGAATTTTTTCGGACTCTTTGTCGCGATTTTTTCTTTCTGACGCAATTAGAAGCGCTTCCTGCTCCGCACCTTCCTCTTCTTCTTGTGAAATGACAGCAATGTCGTTCATGTGAAGTCCCTTTACTAATCGAGCGTTGGCGATATGCCAGCATTGCCCGAGAGTGGTTGTGTAGTCAACTCTCAAGAGGTGGTGCTGGTCGCGCGTAGATAACCTGCGATCAATGATAGGGAGCCGTGGTTGTGCCGTCGGTGTGGCTACTGCTTGTTTTGCCTCAACCGTGTACGTTCTAAGGCGTTGATTTTAAATAACATATTTCGGCATTCGCCGAGGTGGGCAGTCAAAGGTATTTTTTGAATGTAGTAGCAGTGATGGCCACCATGATGCCAAGTAAAATGGCGCATGGCAGCAGCACCCAGATGGGATTCACCGACCAGGGCAAGGATAAGTAGATCACCCAGGGGCTGACCACCAGCGGCAGTAGTGTCCGCTTTGCTCGGTGGTAGACGAAACTGCTTTCGCGGCCTGCTCCGAACTTACGCAGGTCGCGACGCATCAAGCCATCGATCGCGCCGGTGATCACCGCGAGCAAGAACAGTGGGGTGGCCAAAGTGAGTACGGCCAGCCGCACTGCGAAAGTGAAGGTCGTGAACAGGGCTGCGAGCAGGTAGTCCTGCATCACAACGTAGACTTGCGCGAACTGCCCCTGCATTGAAGGTTCCTGACTGAGCAGTTTCAGCTGGGTATCAGATGTCGCCCATCCAGACCGCACTACGATCCAGTCGTTCAGGTGTTCGAGTACCTTGACGGTCGCTTGCGCCGGCTCTTGCACGAGCAATGACTTCTTGAAGTGATCGCTGAGCCAGCCTAGCTCGCTCAGCCACATGGCATGGCTATGGTGCCAGCCCTGCTCGGACCAGAACCACAGCATGCCCACGAATTCCAGCACAATGGAGAAGATCAGCGAAGCGAACAGCAGGCCGAGTAGCCGCAGACACAGTTCGAGCATGCCGAAGATGAGTCCCGGACTTCGTTGTGGAGGCGGTGGGCTGTCTGGGGCAGTCGGCATATGGGCTCCACAGTACTCGGTTGCTCACGGCGCGCAGATTAGGAGTGCCTGCGCCCTTGTGGAGGCATCTCGGGATCAAAATCGACCGTCGGCGCACCGCCAGCGCTGCTCCACCAACTCCCCGCATTGGCGTTGTAGGACTCGCGCATGCGCGCGGCCAGGGCCTGCAGATCCGCCGGCATCGCATCGTCGCTAGCCGACTTCGGTAGCGGCATGCGCACCTTCCACAGCTGTCCTCCCTCCTGGAACGAGAACATCTGGCCCTTGGGCAAGGCGATGATGTGCGCGGGTTCAATCAGTGGTACCGAAGTGGTGGTGACCCGATCCTGCGAGGAGGAGGTGAAGTCGGTGCGGGCGTCCGGATCGGCGGTGTCCGTCGCGCCGGAGACCAGGGTGCGGGTCTGCACGTTGACCTTGGGCAGTTGTTTGGTCAGCAGTTCTGCGGTCGCGGTTTCCCGCACGCGAAGCATCTGCAGGGTGTTGAAGTTGCCGATGACCTGGCCGGCCTTGGCCCGGTTGCCGATCCGTGCCTCGATGTCGCTCAAGGTCTGGGTGTAGGCGGTGACCTGGATACCGGCGCCACCACCCTTGTTGATCAGCGGAATGAACTCGTCGCCCATCAACTCGTTGAACTCGTCGGCATGCAGATTGATCGGCACCTTGTCCGCAGCGCTGGAGGAGCCTGGCAGGCCATGATCGATGCCATGCTTGTAGATGTGGCCAGCTACGGAGACCAGGTCGGCAAACATCGAGTTGCCGACGGCAGCGGCAACTTCAGCATCGGACAGCGCGTCCAGGCCGACGTAGACGATGCCGCGTTTGCGGATGACCTGCAGCCAGTCGAAGATCGGCCTCGGATCGTCGAGGTCGGTGTAGTTGGGGGCGAGCAACTGTGCGGTCTTGCCGCTGGTGAGTTTTTCCAGCAGCGGCAGCAGCGAAGCCACGATCTTGTCGAAGTAGGTGCGGTCGTAGCGCACGGCCGAGCGCAGGCCGTCCATTACAGGATCGAAAATGCGCTTGGCAGTCAGGTATTGCTCGATCGCCACCACGCGCTTTTCCCGGCCAATCATATGCCGTGGGATGTTCTTCTCGTTCAGGCGGCCTTCGATCTGCACGATCGCTTCCCAGGCCTGAGGATCATGGCGGGCGAAGAAATGCTGAGCGTACTCGATGAACAGCGCATCGATGTTCACCACGTGCCGCTGGATCTGCAGGTAGTCAGGGCGGCGGCCGAGCTCGATCAGCGCCCGGGCGATGATGTTGACGAAGCGCCAGGCAAACTCGCGAAACGCCGCCGAGTTGCCTTCACCGCTGAGCTGGCCAGCGATGCGGGTGGCGACTTCCGAAATGCGGCCAAAACGACCGATGGCGTTGTAGCGGGCGGAGATCTCCGGCCAGCCCAGGTGGAACACATAGAACTCACGCTCGCGGCCGGCGCGCCGCGCCTCCACGTACATGCGCTTGAGCAAGTCGGCATCGCCCTTGGGGTCGAAGACGATCACCACCTCCTGGCTGGTTCGATGGATGTCCTGGGTGATGTACACCTCGGCCAGGCGCGTCTTGCCGACCCGGGTGGTGCCAAGTACCAGGGTATGCCCGACGCGTTCGCCCAGCGGTAGGCTGGCTTCTTGCTCCTTCGGCTCGACGCCATGCAGCAGTGGCGAGCCACCCACCGGTGGCAGTGGCCGCACCGGGTTCAATGGGCTGTCCCAGGCGGTCAGGCGGGGCAGCAGCGACAACCCGGGTGGAGCCTTCTCCAGCAAGTGCTCCATCCGCCGTGCCCACTGGTGGGCCGCCGATTGATTGACATAGCGGGCCAGCGCCGGGTCCTGCGCCTCGAGCAGACGCTGGGTGTGCAGGCGGGTCCAGCGAAAGCCGCGGCCCATGAACAGGCGCTTGCCGCTCACCGGAATCTGGCGACTGGTCAGCGAATAGCGCGGCAGGCGGCGGATGTTGCGTCGATAGCGCAGGACGATCCGTGCCTCATTCAGCCGCTTCAGGCCGAATGCAGTGTAGGCCAGTGCCATGCCGGCCCCCACCTCGGGCGACAGGGCTACCGCCCAAGGTGAGTGCAGACATAGGGCGCCAGCACCCGCGCAGATACCCACGGTGTATAGCTCCACCGCAGGACGCAGCAGAGACTCCATCGCATGTTCGCCCATGATGCACCCTCACTGTTCCAGGCCGGTGGGCGTGATCAGCACCGGGTAGTGCTGCAGCTCTAGGCGTTCGGCGATGTCGTCACCACTCACCGGCCAGATGTTCAGTCCCGGGGCTGCCGCCTGGATACGTCGCAGCGCCTGGGCGTCGGTAACTTCAACGGCTAGACCGCTGGCGCCCAGCTTCTGCAGCGTCTGCGCATGCTGGGCCAACCATTCCAGAGAAGCGGCGTCGTGCCCGACCAGGAACAGCGGCGTGAACCCTGGCAGGCTCAATGCCCTTGGCGACACGGCACCGGGTGAAAGGCGTGTACTGTGTATGGGCAGGGTCCAGGTCAACGCGCGGGGATCGGGCAGTTGGCTGGGGGCCGCGAGCGCGCCAACCGTCCACCACAGGCAGGTAAACAGCGTTATCCAGCACCGATGGGTCATGGCTGCGGCCCTCTCGGATAGGACACGACTGCCTGCACACGCTGCCAGTGCTGGCTGAACTGTCGGCGGTAGCGCGCTGCAGGTTTACCGCCGGCAGGGCGGTGATAGCGGCCCGCCGCCACGACCCAGTCACCGCTGTCGGCGTAGTGGGCGCGCAGCAGATCTGCCGTCACGGCCAGGTTGGCGCGTGGATCGAGGGCCTCGCAGGCACTGTGGTAGCGGTCCGGGTGGTAGCCGAGGTTGGTCTGCCCGAGCCCGACATCGATGCGCTTCGGATCGTGACGGACCAGCGCTTGTTTGAGTGCGGCACACGCCTCATCACGGCGGGCGAAGCGCAGCGATGTGCCGGCGACATTCAGGGTCCAAGGCCAGGGCATTAGGTGACCCCGCAGCGGCGTACCGCTCTCTTGCAGGGCGATGGCGAACAGCACGGAGGCGGGGATGCCGGCGCGCGCGGCTGCCAGTTGATACGCAGGCGGCGGCAGCGCTCCCGCTTGAACGGCCGCGGCACCGGTCAAGGCCAGCGCTAGGATCACTCGATACGCTGCCATTTTCCGTCCACCTGCTGGAAGCGCGCCGGCAAGGGGCGGCTGGCACCCAGGGCGAACCAGCGGCCGCGGTCATGGTTGAGGGTGACCTGGCCACTGCTGACCTGGGCGGGGGTAATGCCCGCGCCACGTGCCCACTGGCGCAGACGCCCGTCGTCACCTTGGCTGCCGACCAGGTACACATCGAGGTGCGTACCGCCACGCAGCCATTGCTGGGTGCTGGAGACGCAGGGCGGGCAGCGTTCCTCCACAAACACGGCAAAGCGGCCAGCAGGCGTAGCCGCTGGATCATCGGCCATGCCCTGTACGGGCAGCATCCCAGGTAACAGGCGTGCCCAGGCGGCGGTGTAGGCCTTCTGGTAGGCCAGCTCGCGCTCGGCACGTTTGGCTTCGAGACGGACCTGCAACTCGGCGTAGCGCTGCCTTTCCTGGTCAGAGTCGGCCTCTACGCCGAGGGTGGTGAGCGGATCGAGTTGCGGCGACCAGTAGTGGCGGGGCCCAGCCTGCAGGCGCTCGAACTTGGCCCACTCATCATCGGTTAGCCCCCAGGCCTTGGCCCGAGCCGTATCGGATACCTGCCGATCCAGCAGCGTTTGTTCGCTGAACTGCGGGGCTGAGTCGACCAGTTTTGGCGCGCTCAACGCCAGTTCTGCGAATAGGCAGCCGGGAAGCAGGATGAACGAGAGAATGGAGAGCCGAGTCATACGCACCTCTTCACGGCAGTGGCAGCGTGCGGTCGCCATGCCCAGGAATGTGGAATACCACCTGGTCCGCACGGATCGCACGCAACTGCCAGCTGTTAAAGCTGTCTCCCGGTTGCAGCAGGTGCACGGTTGTCAGCGAATGGGCGCCGACCGGCAGGGCAGCCACGAACCTGACGTCACCTCGGGTCTCGATACCCAGCAAGGTGAAGGGCGGTGTCAGCGCCTTGGCCTTGGCTTTTTCACCGATGGAGGCCTGTGGCTGCGTGCTGGCGGCCGCAGACACAGAAGGGCGGGCCGACAGTCTCTCTAACGTCGCCTCTGCCGCGGCCAGCCGTTGTTCCAGCGCTGTCATATCGGTGCTGCTTGAACCTGGCGGTGCCGCCTGGAGCGTCTTGAGCGAGGCGGCCAGCTCATCCTGCTGCTGGCCGAGGGCGACCTGCGCCGTGGTGTGTCGACTTTGCGCCTCGCCCAGCGCCACGACCTGCGGCTGTAGCGTCGTGAGCTTGTCGGCCAAAGCATCGATATCGCGGCGCAGGGCTGGCGTTGGATCCGCCGGGGCATTGCGGGCCGCAGCTTGAAGCTCGGCCAACTGTTGGTGATGGTTGTACGTTTCGGCGGCGAGCACCGCGGCGCCCAGGCACAGGGCACCGACCACCAGCGCCTGAAAATGGAGGACCTTCATGGCGCAATCTCCAGTGTGGAGAATGGAGGTGCAGGCGACGGCACGCGCAGGGCGTAGCACACGCTCCGCTCGACCGGATCGATCTCGAGTCGCCAGGCCGGGCCGCCGATGATGGTCAGGGCGTCCAGCAGCGAGATCGGTCCGAGCTGATGCTGTACCGCGGGCAGAGGGCGACGGAACAAGCGATCCACCGCTGGGCTGTCGGCACACAGCGCGTAGCCCGAGCGGTGCAGCACGTGACGTAGGGCTTCACCGACGGTGGCATGCAGGGCTGGCGAGATCTGCACGTTGACCAATTGATACAGCGGCTGGCGCTGCTCCACCGTGGGACGCGTGGTGACCAGGGTGTAACGGTCCTGGCGGACCCAGGCCGGAAGCTGGGTTTTCGGCTTGGGCGATGTCGCCGGCAAAGCGGGTGGTGCTGCGGGTGCAGGAGCCGGAGGTGGGGTGCTGCAGCCAGCCAGGGCGATCATCAGACCGAGGGTGGGAAGTAGGGATGTGTGCATGACCGAGTCTCGACAAATGTTGCCGATACCATGGCGAAGGCGCGAGGCGAGTCCCCACTGGAAAACCGAATCTGTCGAGCTAGTTTTTCTGTCAGCCACCACAAAAAAGGCGCCCGGGAGGGCGCCTTGGTCATTCTTCGGTGAATAGCGGTAGCTCCGAGAGCGGTGCCGCGTCAGGGTCAAAGATCAGCAGGCGGATGTCCGCCTGGCCTGCTAGTAGGAGCAGCTTGAGTAACACTGGGGGAACACGGTCAGCGAGCATCCGCCCACTGACCTCGTCGGCGCTGCAGGGGCTGCCCCGGGCTTCAGCTTCTGTTGCCCAAGGCGTCGAATAGAGTTTGCAGCCGACGGCATGGCTGGCGTTGAGTTCGAAGCACTCGAAGAAGCCCGCCGGTGAATTGCACCAAGCGCGCACCTGCAGGTACTCGAAGTCGTCTGCGGGCAGGTGGGCGCTGCTGATTTCCCAACTGCGGCTGTAGTGCCCGGTGGCAAAGGACAGTTGCTCTATCAGGTTACGCGCGGCTTCCACGTTGCCGAGGTCGCCGATATGCATCGAGCGTCCGAGCTGATTGCCCATGATCTGGTAGAGCACTGTGTTCACCAGGCCATCGGCCGGGCAGCGCATGCGCAGAAACTCGGGTACGCACACACCGTCGGTGATCACCGCGACGTCGTCATCGAACAGGCACGGCTGCAGGTTGATGGCTTCATTGGGCAGCTCGTTCTGAGCCGGGTGCAGTGCGCGGTAGCACGGTGGGCAATCGTTGGCATAGCTGATCTGCAGGACACGCTCGTAGCGCAGGTCTTGGAAGCCGCGAAGAAACGGATTGGGCAGGGAAGGGTGCATGGTGGTTCTCCGAAAGCGCCGAGGTCACCCCGAACGGGCGGTGACCTCAAGGGCAAGGTGGGCTGTCAGATCCAGCCGTATTCGGCCAACGAAAGCGGAGTGCCTTCGCCGACGATGATGTGGTCCAGGACGCATACCTCAACCAGGGCCAAAGCCTCAGTCAGGCGGGTGGTGAGCACCCGATCGGCGCCGCTCGGTTCCGAGCAGCCGGAGGGGTGGTTGTGGCTGAAGATCACGGCGGCGGCATTGTGTTCGAGTGCCTTGATCACCACCTGGCGGGGATACACGGAGGCACCGTCTATGCTGCCGGTGAAGAGGATGTCGAAGCTCAGCACACGGTGGCGCGAGTCGAGGCAGAGCAGGGCAAACACTTCGTGGTGGTAAGGGGCGAGTTGCAGTTTCAAGTAGGCTGCGGCATCGGCGGGTGTGATGAGTACCTCGCCGCGCTGGAAGTGACGTTGGTCCAGCAGCTGCAGGGCCTCGGTGATCAGCGCATCCTCACGGGCGCGTTGAGCCAGTACGGGATCGAGCGGCTCGACGAGGTTCAAGGTGGTGTTCATGGGCAATTCCTCGTGGCTGATGGAGCGCCCCCTTGGGGCTTGCCCCAGGCTGGTTTAGGTGTGTGATCAAAGGCGCGTGAAGCGATTCCGAGTGCCGTGCAGGGGGCTTTGGCAGACTTCGCACGGTTGCGTGGAAAAGGCCTCGATACCGGCGCCGGTATGCGGATCGAAATCGGCGCTCAGGGGCAGCAGGGCCTGCAGTTGTAAGCGCAAGTGAGCGATGCGGTGTTCGACTTCAGCCTCGCTGTAGTACAGCGACAGCGCACTGAAGTCGTCGTAGGCGACCGCCTGCAGGCAGTCTTCACAGAGCCAGAAGCTTTCCATGGCGACCTCCGACATGAAGGTACAACAGGCGCTCATAAGAGCGCCTGCTGCGGGCGGCCAACCTGCCTTAGGCAGACTGACGTGCGGCAGTGGATTTACGTGCAACGGGTGGGGTTGGCTGGCCTTGGTCAGCGTCACCCTCGCTGCTCGCTGTTTCCGATTCTGCTGCTTCAGCAGCCTCAGGGGCGGCGGCAGCGTCGGTCCGAGCCGGCGCACGGTAGCTGAACTGACCGTCGACCTTGATCCACTCGATGAAGATCAGTCGGCCTTTGAGGCTGGCGCCGGGTTGCCCCTTGCGTTCGCCTTTCTCGTACATGAACGGATCGACCCAGAGGTCACCGATGCGAAACGCGATAAGGACCTTGCGTTCGGCTTGGACGTCTTCCAGGTGTTCACGGATCAGCCGGTCGGCTTCACCGCTGGCGACCTTGCAGTCGAAGCGTGTGTACTCGACGTCGTCCGAGGCACCGTGCAGGGCAGCGATGTCACAGGCCATGAACGCTTGGCCGCGGCGAACCGGGACTTCGCGGACACGGTTCAGGTAACCGATGCCTTGGGTGTGCAGGTTGAAGTAGGTGGTGGGGGCGTTATTGCTTGCAGTAGTCATGATGAAGCTCCTGTTCAGCAGAAACGCGGACATCCACCGGCCCTGGCGGCTGGTGAGTTCCGCAAGGGGAGGTGCAAACACATGGTCGGTTGAGAAGGCGCTCATCACCGATGGGGCGGTGACCGTGCGAGCTGCCGAGCGCGAGTCGCACTTTTGGGGAGAACCACCCGAAGCGGGCGTAGCCTTGAAGGTCCTGGCTACCTGGGTGCTGTCAACGACAGCGAGGTACAGGTCATCTATAAGACGCTGCAAAAGGCCCGTCAACCGTGGTTTTCAGGCGGTCTGGGCGGGCGGAGTCGGGTGGCTTTCGGTGGATTCTCGGCGACGAAAAAATAGCCCGACGGTCATCAGGCTAGGAGGAGTTGGACCACCCTTGACCCGGCGATGTGGCACCGAAGTCCGTCGCAGAACTCCACTGCCGATCCACCTGGATCAACCGACCCTTGTCGTGGCCTGGGTCGGAATCAACTGGCACGCATCCGCGCACAAAAGGTGCCCAGTGTTTCGCCGGCGGGCACCGGAGCTGAGCATCGTCGCCGAAGCGGATGACCCCTAAGGCTTGGTACAAGCCGCACGGGTCATCCACCTGGGGGACTTGGAACGCTGAGAAGTCATCCGCAGATGTGCTGAAGTGTGGCTCCGAACTCTAGGAGTCTGACCGAGCTGCCCGGAGCGAATCGGTCTAGGTCGCCAAGCGGCGAGGGGCCAGATCACTACACCAGCGCTGTGGTGTGCCGTCAAGTCATGTGTTTTTCGCCCGCTTGGTCTTGGCCAAAGCTTTAGTGCCCTTGCACTCGGGGTAGCGGATGCACGACCAGAAGCTGCCGGTGCGACCTTTGCGCTGGCGCATGGCGCTGCGGCAAACCGGGCAGAACGGCCCCTTGCTGGGGGGCGGGCGCAGGGTGAGCGTGGCGTTACTGCGCACCAGTCGAGTCAGCCATTCTGCCTGCTTGGCGAGAAAGGTCTCGACGCTCAGCTGGCCCGATTCGATGCGGTCCAGCGCCTGCTCCCACAGCGCGGTCATGACCGGGTCGGCTACTTCTGGCGGCACCGCTTCGATCAAGGTATGCGCCGCGGCGGAGGCAGCCAGGCTGCGTTTCTTCTTGGTCAGGTAACCGTGATCGATCAGGCCCTGGATGATGGCCGCGCGGGTGGCCTCGGTACCGAGCCCGCAGCTCTCCCTGAGCGTCTGCTTGAGCCGCGGATCGGCCACCTGGTTGGCGATGGTTTTCATCGCCTTGACCAGCGTGCCCTCGGTGTAGGCCTTGGGGGGCTGCGTGCGCTGGGCAATGGCGGCGGCGTCAGTCAGCGCCACCGAGGCGGATTCGCGGAGCGTGGGCAGGCGCTGAGTGTGCTCGTCGGGCTCATTGCCGTGGGTCTCGTTGATCACCGCTTTCCAACCGCGCACCAGGATCTGCTTGCCACGAGCGAGCAACTGATCGGCCTGGCTCTGCAGCAGCACCAGGGTCTTCAAGTATTCATGCTCAGGCAAAAACTGCGCGAGGTAGCGGGCGCGGATCAGCGCGTAAACCGCCTGCTCGCGCTCGGACAGCTGAGTGAGGTCGAGCGTGATGGTGGTCGGAATGATCCCGTGGTGCGCAGTGATCTTGCTGCTGTTCCAGGCGCGCGAGCGGTGACAGGGATCCAGCTCTTTGATGACCTGGCCGAGAGCAGGGCTGGCGGCCACCAGGGCATGGAGTATGCGGGGCACCTCATCGAGCATGCTCTCCGGCAAGTAGCCGCAGTCGCTACGCGGATAGGTCGTCGCCTTGTGTGTTTCATACAGGGCCTGGGCAGTGGCCAAGGTCTCCTGTGCACCGAGTCCGAGCTTGGCCGAGCAGATTTCCTGCAGTGTGCCCAGGTCAAACGGCAGCGGCGGGCCTTCGCGCACGCGCTCGACTTCGACACTGTCGATCTGCGCGCTGTCGGCTTGAGTGAGGCGCCTGAGCGCCTGCTGCGCAGCGTTTTCGTCGATGCAGCGTCCAACCGCATCGCTGACGGCGGCGGTGGGCTGCCAGCGCGCTTGAAAACGGATGCCGTCCTGCTCCAGGTGTGCATCGACGGTCCAGAACGGTTGCGGCACAAAGCTCGCGATCGCCCGGTCGCGCTCGACCACCAGGCGCAGGGTGGGCGTCTGCACGCGTCCCACCGGCAGCAGACCGTCGAAGCCGGCGCGGCGGCCGAGCAGGGTGAACAGTCGACTCAAATTGATGCCCACCAGCCAGTCTGCGCGGGAGCGGGCCAGTGCACAGTGGTACAGCGGCAGGGTCTGTTCGCCTGGACGCAAGGCGGCCAAGGCGCGACGAATCGAGGCCTCATCCAGGGCCGACAGCCACAGGCGCAGGATCGGTCCCTGGTACTGACAGCGCTCGAGGATCTCGCGGGCGATCATCTCACCCTCGCGGTCAGCATCGGTGGCGATGACCACCTCGCCGCAGGTACGCAACAGTTGGTTGATCACCTTCAGCTGGCTGGCGACCTTGGGCTTGACCACCAACTGCCAGTGAGCGGGGATGATTGGCAAGTCGTCCAGCGACCAGCGTTTGTAATCACCATAAGTTTCAGGGGGCGCGGTTTCCAGCAGATGGCCGACGCACCAGGTGACGGTGACGTTCTGGCCCTGCAGGCAGCCATCACCGCGCCGGTTGGCCTGCAGTACCCGGGCGATGTCGCGGGCTTGGGACGGTTTCTCGCAGATGAACAGGCGCATACGTGGGCCCTCTCGGTGGTTACCGACAGGGTGGGGGTGTGGTCGTGGAACGCCAGGGTAAAGCCGAAACCGGTGGGGTCGGTTCGACGTTTCAACGCCGGGACAAACCCTTACTTGCGTTGCGCAAGGTGGGTGGCCAGCGTTTGCAGAAACTCCAGGGCGAACTGTTTATCGGCGTCGCCCAGCTCCTTGATGATCGCGGTAATTTGCTGGCCCTGGTCCTGGGGGCGAGGACTGATGGCCAGCAACAGCTCATCGACGGGGCAGCCATAGAGGTCAGCCAACTGCAGCAGTTTCGTCACGGACAGCTCTACCAGGCCACGCTCTAGGCGCGAGACGGCTTCGCCGGAAATGCGCAGGTGCTCGCCGACCTGCTCCTGGGTCAAGCCGCGGTCGCGACGGTACTTCGCCAACTGGCGGCCAATGTGATGTGGGCTAGGCTCTTTGACGGGCAACGGGGCGCTCTCCAATTCGACCCATATGGTTGACTACCCACCCACGGATATGAACGGCTCAAAGAGTTGACTGGCAACCCTATGAGGCGTATCACGAAAAATAACTGCAGGACCCGCCCGTCCACACGGAGGCATCAACTTGCACGGAACCCACCAGAGTGAGGCAGATAAGTTAGCGATCAAGGCCTACGAGCTGTTCATGGCCACGCATCTGGAACCGGAGAATGGGGAGGCGCGCGCGCAGTTGATTTCCTGGGTTCAGGAGAGTCCGGCGCACTGGCGGGCATTCCTTGCCCTGGATCAGTGCCTGACGGAGGTGAAGCAGTTGCTGGAGAGTGAACGGCGGGGTAAATCCCGACCCAATTGAACGCGCTAGAGGGGCCAGTACTGCTCGCCGGCTGAGCGGCGCAGCCCCTGCACTATCGCGTAGGGCGCAGTGATTCCACTGAATTCCACGGCTCACCCGCTCTTGCGCGGGGCTTTCTTGCCAGCGCCTTTACGCGTGGCGCTGGGAGTGTCCTGCGCTTTCTCACGCATCGAGACCGAGGCCAGGCGATGCGGCAGGATACCAATGCGCCGGGCCTCGACCTTGAAGGTCACCCGCGCGTTGTCCTCGCTGTCCTCCCATTCCTCCTTGACCGTGCGCCCTTCAACCAAAACGCGCATGCCTTTCTGGTACAGCGTGGCCCAGTGCTCGGCGTCGCGGTTCCAGAGCTCGACGGGCGCCCAGTAGCCGCCGCGATCCTCGTAGCCGCCTTCGCGCGGTACCGGGTTGTCGAAGTAGACATTCAGCCGCAGCAGGCGCCGCGGCTCATCCGGATTGGTGTTGAACTCCTGATACTCCGGCACGCTGCCGATGTTGCCTTCACCAACAAACAAAGTACTCATGCGGGTTACTCCTCGGTGGGGGAACGGGTTAGGGCGAGCTCGGCGGCCTCGAGCTTGCTGGCGCCAGTGATGGCCTGGCGATACAGCGACTGCAGGCTGCTCATCTGCAGGTTCAGCACCACGCGGTTGGTCTCTAGCTGATACAGCGCCTGCCGCAGTTCAGGGTGTAGCCGCGGCTGAACCAGCGTCTCCTGCCACACCTGCACGCCCATGCGCAGAAAATCCGGGCTGCGCCAGCGCAAGAATTCAGTGCCCGTCGCGCTGTGCTGGACGACCAAACGCAGATCCAGAAACGAGAAGGGTGGTTGGGCCATGATCGCCAACATTACCGCCATCAACTCGGCGACTTGGGTGCGCAGGCGCAGGATCGTCTCGGCGAACTGCTGCAGCTCCCCCTTACCCTTAAAAGGCTTTAAAAGGCCTTTTAGGGAGGCACCTTGTGCAAACTCGCGATAGGCATCGGCTGACAAACGCCGGGCAATGGCTTCGGCCAGGGTCATGCCTCACCCCCGTCGTTCGCGGTGTCCGCTGTAGGCTGCTCCTCGGCTTCCGGCGGATTCGGGCCTTCGATTTCGGAATGCGCGTTGTTACGGGCGATCGGTGGGGCGAATTGTGAGCGGCGTGTCCCTTCAAGAATGTCCTGCGGCAGGGTGCCGAACTTGTCGATGGCTTCGCGGGCGCGGGCGTTGTTGGCGGCCATGTCGTCGCGGCTCACCCCGGCCAGGCGGTAGCGCTGCGCCAGGCCGAACAGGCTGCGCAGCAGATGTGCGCCGCCATCGATCCAGGACTCCATGTCGCCCCGGCCGATCAGCGCTGTGTGGTGGGCGAGCAGTACCCGCCGGACCAGGGTGTCGTAGTCGGTGAGCAGGTAGATCGCGAGAAAGCCCAGCTGGCTGCCGATGAACAGCGGCAGGGTGACTGGGTGGATGTTGAGGTTGTCACCGACGTCGACTTGCGTGGGCAGGGCCCGTTCCACGCGGCTCATTTGCTGCGTCAGCGTGGCCATGTCCAACCTGGCCTGCAGCAGCTTTTCCTCCAGCTGCAGCATGAACCAGTCGGCGTATGGATCGCCCTGGCTGCTGGCGTGCTTGAGCAGGTTGGTGACGCTGATGTAACCGGGCATGCCCAGAATCGGGTGTACCCCGTCGCGGCCGCTGCGCCCCTGCCACAGGCGTGCCGCATGGTGGGTGTGCAGGGTGAGGGTGATGCTGCTGCGCAGGGAACCCAGGTTGAGTTGGTAGTGATCGACCATCGCCAGTACCTCGCCGTCGGAATGACGCCGACGATGGACCGATCCTTGGCTGGCGATGCGGATCTACCTGAAGGTGGATTGCTCGCATTTTCCCGAGAGTGGATCCCCCTGGAACCGATGGCATCGACATTAGATCCACCGAGTTCCAGCCCTATGTAGCCGCAGTGATCCCTCGGCAGCGTTGTTTCAGTTCCTCCAGGCAGGAGAGGGCAAGTGGCGACGCGGTGCGCTGACCGCGGCGCTTGGATCGCTCGCGGGGCGGTTGCTCCGACGCAGGCTTGGTTGTGCGTGAGGGAGGGGTCGAGGATTTCTCTTCCTCGGTACGCGCGGCCCACAGGGTGAACTCGCCCTGGCAGGCGCGCTTGATCAAGCCCATCAGGTAGGCGACGGGTTTTCGGATCTCACCGCGGGCGCAGCGCACCGCCGCTTCATTGATCACCGCTTGTTGCTGTTCCGGCTCGAGCTGACGCATCGCCTGGGAGGCCATGCGCCGCTCGTTCGGGTTCAGCGGTAAATCTTCGGGCCATCGCGCACGACCAAACTCCACCTGCCCCAGTACCGTACTTTTTTTGCTTTGGTCTTTCTGTACTGTACGGCCAGCGTCGGTATTCCGAACCACAGGCAAATCCGGTGCATTGCCGCAGGGTTCGGGATCTGTTGCGCCAGCCGGAGAATTCCGAACGAGGTCGAGTGCGCCAGGTTCGGAATCCTTTGCATCTGATTCATCGCTCATCAGCGGCAGTGTTTGCTGGTGGACCGGCGGCAGCGAGCCGAGCCTGTCCTTGTCGAGCTGGGACAGCTGGGGGTCGGCCTGGATCTCGGCGATCACATGCTGCGCCACGTCTCGGACGCCTTTGGTGGCATGGGAGAGGTTCTGTCGTAGCAACGCCGCGTAGCCGCTGTCCAGCTCCAACTGTTCGGCTGCGGTCAACGGATCGCCGTGCAGCACATAGACGCAACCGCGCAGGCAGCCGTTGGCATCGCGTGAGCGTTCCACCAGACTGAGCCAGCGAGTGGTGCGCAAAACGTTGAGTGCGCGGGCGATGGTTTCGCGTGAGGCCTGAGCGCCGCAAGGACTGGTGGCCAGGTAGGGCTGCAGGTCCTGATAGCGTGGCGTCTTGACCTTACGTTCGGTGATCAGCCAGCGCAGGACCTGCCAGGTATTACGTTCCAGTGGCGTCAGCCGGCGGTCCAGCAGCAAGGTCTGCGGCAGCGGGTTGTTGTCGCCGTAGTAGATCGTCCGCACCGCGGGCTCCTCGGTGGGGACAGCCAGTTTGCCGTTCGCCGCGTACCACTCATTTCGGCGCCGAAGGGCGTCGTAGCATTGACGCACCACGTCCTGCCAGTCGACCTCGTAAAAGCTCAGCATGGTGTGCCTCCGTACAGTTCGATCTGTTGCCAGACCAGGGTCAGGCTGATGTGTTGTTCCTCGGCCAGCATCATCATGGTGTCCAGCGGATCGTTGTCCGGATCCTCCGTGCGCAACTGGCTCCAGCGATTCCACACGGCATGCTCCTGCACTTCACTGAGCTGGACTGGCCGACCGCGGTGCGTCTCGATCTTCAGCACACGGCGGCGCAACGCGGTCTCCGAATGGTCCAGTCCGAAGCAGCGGTACATGATGTTTGAGCTCGCGCCCAACTTGAGCGCCCGGTTGATCAACCGCTCGTTCTGTTCGTCGCGTTCGGCCTGGACGATCAGGCGTCGCAACACGGTGATGTCGACCTTCACTTCGACCCAGGCGATTGACGAGTGCGCCAGGTGGGACAAGGTAGTTGGCGGCAGCGACTGCAGCACCTCAATGTCTTCATCGGCCAGACCTAGGGCCTTGCAGCGCTGTAGGCGGCCATGGCGCAGCTCATGCAGCACCTGGTTCAACATGGCATGGTTCAATAGATTGAAAGTCTTGCTCATGAGGTGGCTCCTCACGTTATCGAGTGGACGACAGCGTCAGTTCGATCAACTGTCGGGCGTGGCGGATCAGCGTGAACAGCTGCTCCAGCTGAGCA
The DNA here is from genome assembly GCF_023093815.1 of Pseudomonas sp. PNPG3. Taxonomy (NCBI): domain Bacteria; kingdom Pseudomonadati; phylum Pseudomonadota; class Gammaproteobacteria; order Pseudomonadales; family Pseudomonadaceae; genus Pseudomonas; species Pseudomonas sp. PNPG3. The sequence continues at coordinate 86,150 of NZ_JALLKV010000015.1, read as the reverse complement.
TCAGGAAGTCGTTCAAGGCCCACCGTCAGGGCTGGGCGGTCGGTGAAGGGCAGGTCGTAGACGCCGATCAGCAGCTGACCAAACAGTGCTGCCGGCAACTGCTGACGTTCCTTCCAGGCCACGTCGTCCTGCAGGCGCAGCAGGGCCGAGAGCAGCAGCTGGATACCGGTGTGCCGCGAGCTGAGTCGCTCGCCATGACCCGGTGAAAGGGTGAAGCCCAGGCCGTCCAAGAGGGGGCTGACCATGTCGCCGGCGTCTGCGTAAGCGGCAAGGTCGGCAGCGAGGGCGGCGCATCTCGCGCGCAAGTCGCTGATATCGTCCAGTGGCTCGGGGCGTGAGGGTGCCGTGTCAACCGGGCTCGGAGTATCCTCGAGCTCTTCCAAGGGCTTGTCTTGCAACGGTTCGTCACCCAGCGCCTGGCGTATTTCGGGTAAGCGTGGAGCTTGCCGTGGCAGGAGCGTTCCACCAGCTTGTTTGGGCTCGGGATTGGACACCGCGGTCGACGTATCCGATGGACGTTCTGGTGTCAACGAGGGGACCGGAGGCTCGCCAGCTTGATTTTTTGGAGGGACCTGAGTGCTGTCCGCTGGAGGCAGTGAGGGACGTTGCCCCTGATGTAGTTCTAGTGCCAGCAGACGAGGTGTCTGCTCCAGGCTCACTGCCATCCTGGCAATCAATTCGTCCTGCAGCTCACTCAAATCGAGCTCGGGCTTTTCACCGTCGAATGCTGACAGCGCTTCAAACCACAGCAGCGGGAACTGCTCGGGGCTGCCGAAGTACTGGTTCCAGATCGACTCTGTCCGCCGTCGCAAGCTGATGAGGCGCCCGATGGCAGGTTTGCCCAGGCCCGCATACAGTTTCTGCGGGATGACGGGGAGCAGGTGCTCGAGCGCGTCGAACATGCGACTGATGTGTGACTGCGAGATGGGATAGCCACCCTCACTCAAGCGCGTCGCGAGCTCACGCTGGGTGAGGTGGGTATCGCCGAGCTGAAACATGTCCTGGAGCTTCGCTACCGCGAGAGCCCGCTCGATAAACGTCAACTGGCCGTGCAGGTCACTCTCGGCCAGGTGCCCAAGCAACGTATGCGCTTCCGAATGCCAAGGGCGGAACAGGCAATGGATACGGAAGAAGCGCTCTTGGCGCGTTTCCTGCCAAAGTTCACCGAGAATGCTCAGACGAGTGTTGCCGCCGTTGCGGATGACGAAATGCGACTCATCGGGGCGGCGGGTGATGGCGGGCGGCTGATCCAGGCCGCGCTCGCGAATTGAAGCCTTGATATCGTCATACAGTGGGTTGCGCACCACACGCGGGTTCAGCTCGTAGGGCCGCAGTTGCTCGAGACTGACCACCATCGGTGTATCGCCAACTGGGGCCGCCGCTAGGTCGCGTCCGTGCTTGTGCGGAAAGTGCGCCTGCTGCAGTTGGCGTGTGATGTCTTCGGAGGTCGGCGGCTTCATCACTTATTCTCCGGTCAGCCGCGACGGATCAACTGGTGCTCGGCAGTGGCCGGGCGACCAGATGCAGGCGCGGCAAGAGCACCGAGCTGCTCGGCCCATTGCGGGAACAACTCAATGGCCAAGCCGCGCATGATCTCGGCGGCACAAGGGCTGCGGCTGCCGGGCGGTGGAACTGGCTCTACGCGGTGCACAGGCAGGCCGAGCGAGGCGGCATTGGGATAAGCCACGCGGTCGGGGAGCAGCGAACGGCAGACGCTGACATGGGTATCGTCCTGAAAAGAGGCTTGCAGGCTTTGCATGATCAAGCGCGTATCACGGCGATTGGCGTTGACCTGGTTGAGCAACAGCTTCACCGACGGCAAGGCAACGCCCAAGTAGCGGTAGGGCTCCAGCTCTTCGAATAGGCCCAGCGTTCCGCGACGCAGTTCGCGCGCGGCAAGCATTTCTGGAAGGACCGGGCACAGAGCGCAAGCGGAGGCGAGGATGACCATCTCCACCACTACGCTGCGTGCGCCTTGGGTGTCGATGATCAGCACATCGTAATGATCCTCGAAGGCGGGCAGGAGGTTGCGCAGGCGCAGACGGCCATCGGCCGCGTGCAGCAGCAAGGTGCTGATGTGTCCGGCGCGGTCGTTGGAGACGATCAGGTCTAGGTGCTGAATAACGGTCGTCGAGACTATCTGCTCCGGCGCTGTGAGTTGCTGAGCGATCAGCTCGTAGCTTCCGGCGTCCTTGGCATCGCACAAAGCGTAATAGCTGGACAGCGTCGGTTGGCTGTCCAGATCCAGCAACAGAATGCGAAGGCCAGCATCGGCGAGCACACCGCCCAGGTTGGCGGCGACGGTAGTTTTACCCGCGCCGCCCTTGGTCGAGATCAGCGAGAGGACGTCCATGGTCAGTCTCCCGTGGACAGTCGGTCCTGGACCCATTGTTCGATCTCCATTGAGTCCCAACCGACGGCGCGCATACCGATGCGCCGGCATTGCGGGAACTGGCCGGCCTTCATCAGGTTGTAGATGTGCGAGCGTTTGAAGCCGGTTTTCTGCTCCACTTCATCGCGGCGCATGATGTGGCGGTCGGCTGGCAGAGGGGCAAGGTTGGTCGGTTGCATGATGTCACTCCGTAGCGCCGGGTGGCGCGTGGTGGGAAGTGACAGTCAGTGAAGGTCGGAAGAGGGTAAAAAACATTGTCAGGCAATGCCCGGCATCGCCTGACAATGCGGCGTCAGCCCCGTTTTACCTGGGCTATAAGACGGCGCGCGTCGGCAAATCGCCGATCAATGGTACTTTTGCTAAGGCCATCCACTCCTGGGAATCGCAGCAGAATGGCTTGGACCAACTCTGCCTGGCTGGGGTAGATTGACTGAACCTTGCCGTTTTGGTTTTTCCCGAGCGTGGTCATGAGCATCGCGCCGATCAGCCTGTTCTGCATGGCTTCAGACGTCTCGGACGGGATGCCAAGTGATTCGAGTCGCACTTTTAGCTTGTCGTTGAGCGTGGTGAGCGCCGCCACTTCATCAGCGGTGACAGCATAGGTTTGCTGCAACTGCTGAAGCGTACTCAGGGCAAAGTCGAGCTCGGCTTGTTTCGCCAGATGCGCAGTCAGGCTTACGCATCCTGAGTGATCAACATCTTGGGAAAACAGAAAGGGGGGTTTCTGATCTGGCAGGCTGCGTAGGAACCAGAGCAGGAGATCGGCGCGCCGAACGGAGTAGTACACCCGGTGAATGTGACTATCCGACGTAATCGGCTGCCCCAGGTAGGTTGCGGGCAATTCGCCGCTGAGAATGGCGTCGTAGATGCACTCGAGGTGTTCGAGCAGACCTGGCCACTGTAAAAAATGCTTTCGTAGGCTGCTAGGGTGGGAAAACTCTACCTGCAGGATCTCTTCTTCATACTCTGAAAGGCCACACCACAGAATCGCGGCGTCGATCGGATGGTACGAGCTTCTTATCGAGATCATGGCACACAGCCTCCTGCTGCGTTCGTCCTAGAATCGCTGGCCGGGGCTGCTGTGCTGCGCCTCTGTCGAGCGAGCCAGATTCCGAAGTCGGTTTCGGATCCAATGAAAGTGACATCGCCACTTTCAATTTGTTCTGCACGCATTTTTTCATTGCGACAGGTTTTGACGTTCTGGACGCGAACGTTCCGCCTGCCAAAGCATGAGTGCGCCAGTGTTGAGCGAGGACAGTTGTTAAGTCTTCAAAGGCGCTATCAGGTGTGCACCGTGTCTGCTGAAAAAACGTGTTGCATATTGCATTATCCGCGACATCGGCCACGTACTGCGCGTCAGACAGTACTTGAATTACGGCATGCTCGGAGTCGGCAATCGCCAACGAGATGGCGCCGTTCGGCGATGTCAAGCAAACGGGCCTTGGCCGCGGAGGACCTCGCTACGCCATCGAAGAGTATCTTGAGTTCAAGTACAGGTGCCTCGGTGGCGTTGATCGCTGAGGACTGGCACAGGGGGGCAGGTACTGCCCCCTTTTAGGTCGGTTCGTTTTTTATCGTTTTTGTCCTAGGCGGTGACCACGAGTCGGTGTCTTTGGTGAAGCAGATCACTGATAAGATTCGATTGAACCTGTTTCTCCGTTGATGCTATGGATATAGTTACCGAGTCGCGGTTGGCCATCGCCATCGAGCGTGAAGGCGGTACCATTCACAACAATCTCCCCCTTAGCAGCAGGCGGATAAAGTGGCACTTGTGAAGCGATACGAGGCGGGTGGGGCCTTGCGGTGAAACGCTCATGTATTTCACAAGCAAGGCCCTCGATCGAATCACTGGCCGATGAACTGAGGAGGCCGGCGCTCTGCGAACGCGGTGAGCCCTTCAGTGAAGTCTCTGCCTTCGCAGGCTTGCTTGCGCAGCTCGGCAATGCGCTCCATCACATGAACCGGTACCGGCTGCATGTCCTCAAGCATGCGCAGTTGCTCTTTCACTGATTGCACCGCCAGAGGTGCTTTGGTCGCCACAACTTGGGCAAACTCAACGGCAGTCGACTCCAGGTGTTCTACGTCGACCAACTTGTTCACCACCCCAAATTGGGCCGCCCGAATGGCGTCCAGCTTTGAGGCGGTGAAGAACATTTCTTTGAGCAGGTGGATCGGCAGATTGTTGAAGAAGCGCAGCAAACCGCTGGTGCTGTAGGGGAGGCCGATGTTCGCCGGTGTCATGGAGAAACTGGCGTTCTGATCGGCGATAACCATGTCACAAGTCATCGCGAGATCCACCGCACCTCCCCATGCGGAACCACCGACCATCGCAATGACCACGCCCGGGTAGGTGCGGATGTTCCGGAGCACTCTTTCGAGGGGCTTGTCGTATGCGATCGGGTCGCGGTCGTGGCTGAGCTCCTGGATGTCATGGCCAGCACTCCAAACACTTTGTCCTGGTTCGCTGCCGATGATCACCACGGGGACACGCTCTGCCGCGAGCGCTGCCAGGCTCTCCTCGAAGAGGCTGAGCAGTTTTGCGCTGAGCGCGTTACGTCTGGCGGCGTTGCTAAAGGTGAGTCGAGCAATGCGCTCATCCACCATTTCTACTTTCACGAATTCAGTTGGGGTGTCGGTCGTTGCCATGATCTGACTACTCTCTGGATTTGTTGTAGGGCGGGTCAGCCTTGGAAGGCCGCTTTCGAGGTCAATAGGGAGTCGATGGTTGATGGGTCAATACCGGCCTCACGCAGCACTTCGATCGTGTGCTCACCCAGCAGTGGTGGAGCACGGTGCACCTCGGGTTCTTTGTTGCCAAATACGGGCGTGATCACCTGGCGTACCGGCCCGAGAGAGGGGTGTTCGAGCGTGCGGGTCAGCTTGCAGTGCTGCACCTGTGGGTCTTCGAACACTTCGTCCAGCGTGTTGATTGGGCCTGCCGGCAGACCGGCATTGATAAAGACTTCAGTCCATTCTCGCTTACCCCGGGTTTTCAGGCGCGACTCCAGGATCTGTTTGAGTTCGTCGCGATTGGCGACCCGGTCATCGTTGGACAAGAACCGAGAATCTTTTGGCAGTTCTTGCAAGTCCAGCAGGTCGCACAGGCGCTCCCACATCGCAGTCGTGATAGGAGCCAGGTTCAACGGGCCATCCTGAGTTTGGAAGACGCCATACGGGGCGATGACAGAGTGGGCATTGCCGGTGCGGCGTGGTATGTCACCAACGCTCAGGTACCGCTGGCCGTGGACGCTGAGTAGGCCAACCAGGCTCGACAAGAGTGAGGTGCTGACATGTTGCCCACGACCGGTATGTTCGCGCTCTACCAATGCCGCCAAGACTGCCATGGTGAGCCACATACCGGACGAGAGATCGCCGATCGCTGTCCCAGTCCGAGTCGGGTCACCATCCGGATAGCCGGTGAGGCTCATCAAGCCTGAGTAACCTTGAGCAATCTGATCAAAACCAGGCCAATGGCTCATCGGGCCGTCAGTGCCGAATGCATTGATGCTGCCCATGACAAGGCGTGGATTGCGGGCACTCAGCGTGGCGTAATCGAGGCCCATGGCTTCGGCGGTGCCGGGTTTGAAGTTTTCCAGGAGGACATCGGCGCAGTCGACGAGCTTGTGAATGGCGGCCATGCCTTCTGGGGTGCGGAAGTCCAGGCAGATCCCGCGCTTGTTACGGTTGCAGGAGAGGTAATAGGTGCTGACACCGCGATCGAATGGGCCCCAATCACGGCTCATGTCACCCTTCGGGCCTTGCTCAACTTTGACCACATCAGCCCCGAGATCGGCGAGAGCCATGGCACTGAAGGGCCCAGACAAGGCACGGGTGAGATCTACAACCTTGATCCCTTTTAAAGCTTGCATGTTATTACCCTCATTATTCTTGTGGGATTAGGTGGTTGACCCTGCACAGGCTTCAAATGTGAGCGGAACGAGTAAGGGCTAAGCAGCTTCGAGCGGGTGGCCTGGGTAGCGGCCTAGTAGGGTGGTGACCCTCATGAGGCAACTTGGGGCGCTGCTTGTGGCAGACCTGTGCGGAGGTCGTGATCTCAGTCTATGAGCCGTTTGCCATAGGCTTCAAATATGATATTCCTCTAGAAAGATCATAAAAATGTATGGCAGGGGGTGAGTATGGATCTTCGGCAGCTTCGCTATTTTGTCCGTGTAGTCGAGTGTGGAAACATCACCCGAGCTAGCGAAGGTCTGCATATTGCTCAGCCCGCGATCAGCCAACAGATCAGAAACCTCGAGGAAGAGATGAGCATGAAGCTCCTGGAAAGGAGTGTTCATGGTGTCGAGCCGACTGCAGCAGGACGGACGCTCTACAGGCATGCTATCGAGTTGCTACGGCAGGCTGACGCCACTCGAGAGTTACTCTTGCAGGATGCGGAGTACCCGCAAGGTAGGGTTAGTGTTGGTATGCCCTCCAGCACCGCACGCATGCTCGCTATGCCACTGGCGCGCATGATTCGAAGCAAGTTTCCCGGGATCAAGCTTGAGCTCTTCGACGCTCCCAGTGCTGACATCGAAGGTCTCATCACCACGGGGAGGGTGGCCATGGCAGTCATGGTCGATGCCGTGGAAACCCGGGGCATCGCCACACAACATCTGCTCACTGAGCGTTTGTACTTGATGTCGTGGCCAGAGCTTCAACTTCCTGACACACCCATCTCCATTGAAGCGCTGTCCAGGCTACCTCTGGTGCTCCCGTGCGCGCCCAATGGCATACGGAGCAGAGTCGAATTCGCTCTTCAGGAGGCTGGTCAAGCATGCCAGGTGGAGTTTGAGGTCAACTCAACAGACATGCTGCTGCTGGCGGTGAAAAATGAACTGGGGGTTACTGTTCTGCCATGGGCGGCAGCGCAGGATAACCTGGAACCTGGTCGGATCACGCTAAGGGAAATTGACCATCGGCTCTTCGTGCGTGAGCTGTCCCTTTGCTGGCATGAAGCAGGCGTTCAGAGCAACGCGGTCGACAAAGTGCGGCAAACCATTGTGTCGCTTTTCGCCGGCTTCAAGGAAACGGGTGGGTGGTCGGTGTGATCCAAATGGCCCAATAGCCATACGAAATTCTGATGAATGATCATCGAAAAGCTTTGGGGTTGAGTAATTTTTTTTGCATGCTTAAAGTGCATTTGAGCCTTCTGCGCCCTGGCTTGGGGCGCCATGGCGCTAAGTGAATTAAGGAAGGAAAAGCCCCCTTCAAGGCAGCATTGAGCGTTTAGCTGATTCCATCGTAAAAAGTGATCGCTTCATCATTAAATGCTAGTAGCGCCCCTATAGACCTGGGCTTAGATTGGAGACCGCAAGGTGAAAATAAATCCAATCTAAGCAACCTGGCTGTTCGAGGCTCGACTCAAAATGAAAGCGAATGAAAACTATAAAGTGGCCGCTGCTCATGTCGCTCCTATCTACCACGATACTCAAAAGACCGTAGATAAAGCCTGCTCCATCATTGAGGAGGCTGCGCGAAAAGGCGTGCAGTTGATCGCTTTCCCTGAAACGTTTATCCCTGGTTTTCCTGTGTGGGCTAACGTCGGGGCGCCAATCCACACGCATCGCTACTTTGAAGCACTTACCCAAGGGGCGATCAGGCTGGATGGCCCGGAGATCCAGCAGCTGCGTCGTGCCGCTCGCAAGCACGGCATCATCGTTTCCATGGGCTTCAATGAACTGGCCTCGGCCAGCAGCACCTGCATGTGGAACGCCAATGTCCTGATCAACAATGACGGGGAGATCATCGGACATCGGCGGAAGCTGGTACCTACGTTCTTCGAAAAACTCGTGTGGGCCAATGGCGATGGAGCGGGGCTACGAGTTGCCGATACGGATGTGGGTCGAATCGGCATGCTGATCTGCGGAGAGAACAGTAATCCTCTGGCACGCTACTCCATGATCGCTCAGAACGAGCAACTGCATATCTCTACCTATCCTCCGCTCGCCGTCATGCGGCCTTTGTCTGAGGCCGGTGGTTATGACCTGGAGCAGGCGATTCGCATCCGGGCAGCTGCTCACTCATTCGAAGGCAAAGTTTTCAACATCGTAGCGTCAGGCTACTACGACACGACCATGCGCAAAGAGCTTGAGGGTATGGGGGATGAGGTGCTCGAGCTCTTGGACAAGTCCCCGAAATCCGTATCGATGATCCTGGGGCCGGATGGCAACGTCATCGGCGACACCTTGTGTGATACGGAAGGTCTCTGCATCGCTGAGATCAATTACTCGCCTGTCGCTGAGCTGCGGCGACTGCACGACGTGGCGGGGTACTACAACCGCTTCGATATCTTCCGTTTGGAAGTGAATCGGGTAGCACTTGAGCCGATCCACTTTGTTGAAGGCCAGTCGACTCCGTCAGCAGGGCAAGAGCAGTTTGATTCCCGCCTGAAGTCTATTCAATCGTTCGTCGAGTCGAGTGAGATGGAATCGCTGTAACTCAGCGAAATAGCTTCCTCTCATCTATTCATAATGATATTTTCCTGGCCACGTTGCGTGGCCGAGGAAGAGGAGGAGTCATGTCTGATTCTTTGTACTATCCGTATGGCTTGAATACCCAGGTAGGCCCTAAAAAAAAGGGTGGTATGCATTTGATTATGGCGCTGATCGTAAGTGCCTTTTATTCGGTGTTTGTAATTCTCTGCGTTGCATTTCCAAGAACACTGACGTACGAAGTTTTTCCGGATATTCCATTGAGCCTGGTAATGGGCCCCTCCGTGATCCTCGTTGCGATCTCGGTGGCTGTTTTGAGCCTCAAGACAAAGTCCGATCACACTATGGTCGGCAAGGTGGTACATCATGCAATCTAACCAAGCGGTTTCCATTGCATTCTTCCTGCTCTTTCTCTGTGTGACGGTAGGCATTACCGCCTGGGCCTCCCGACGCAACCGGTCTGCTGGGCAGTACCTTGTGGCATCTGGTGGTATCAAGGCTTGGCAGAATGGCCTGGCCATGTCCGGCGAGTACATGAGTGCGAGTGCTATGCTAGGGATGACCGGGCTTTTGGCGACGATGGGATTCAGCAGCTATGTGTATCCCGTGGCGGCTGTCGTAACCTGGCCGCTCATCCTGCTGTTGCTTGCAGATCCAATACGACGCTTAGGCCAGTTCACGCTCACAGATGTCATCGCGTGGCGTTTGAAGCAAAAACCGATCAGGCTAGCCGCTGTGCTCGTCAGCATACCCATGACCCTGCTCTACCTCGTCGCGCAGCTGGTAGCGGGTGGAATCTTGATCAAGGTTCTGTTCGGAATTCCCTACAGCGCCTCTGTAATCTTTGTTGGTTTGCTGACCATGAGCTACGTCCTGTTCGGGGGCATGCTGGCAACGACCTGGGTGCAAATTATCAAGGCGATACTTCAGCATCTGACGGTGTGCGTGCTGACCATGCTCGTGCTGAGCCATTTCGACTACAGTCCCTTCGAACTCTTTCGGAGGCTTGGGGAAACCGAACAGGCACACATGCTCGTGCCTCGCGATATGGACCCGGTGGGCCGCTGGGAAATGATTTCGCTGGCTATCGCGCTTGTCTGCGGCGCTATCGGGATGCCCCAGATTCTGACGCGCTTCTTCACAGTCCCTGATCCGATGTCGGCCAAGAAGTCTGCTGTCTACGCCACGATGATCGTTGGTTCGTTCCACCTCATGGTGTTGGTCGTAGGGTTCGGCGCTTTGGCTTTGCTTGGGCGCGAGGCCATCTTGGGAGCAGGGGCCAGCGGTAACATGGCAGTGCCAATGCTAGCAAAGTATGTCGGCGGTGACACCTTCTTCGGCATCGTTTGTGGCGTGGCGTTCGCCACTGTTATTGCAGTGGTGGCAGGTTTGACTCTCACGTCTGCGACCACCTTTGCACACGACTTGTGGTCACGCGTAGTGCATGCTGGCAAGCAAGGAGGGGAGGCTTCGTTGTCTGTGGCGCGGATCGGCGCGGTGATTGTTGCCTCTATCGCAACACTGCTTGCATTGATGTTTGAAAGCATCAACGTAGCTTTCCTGATTGGTTTATCCCAAGCGATTATTGCTGCGACAAACTTTCCACTCCTGATGCTCACGTTGTTCTGGAGCCGCCTTACTACGGCTGGAGCTGTTTCTGGGATGGTTGTAGGTTGTGTTTCATCAATGCTGTTGATATTTGTATCACCGGCTGTTCAAGTTGCCCTGATGAAACTTGATCGTTCAGTGCTTGATGGTGTCTGGTGGTTCTATCCTTTGAATAGCCCGGCCATTGTTTGTGTGCCTCTTGCATTCGTGGTAATGATATTGGTTTCACTTCTCAAGCGAGAGCCAAGCTCGGAGAATAAGTTTTCGGAAATGCAGGGTTTGCTAATGGAGCATGAAGGTAAGACCTTTGCGGTCAATCATTAGTGATTGCGTGAAGTGGTGTCTATTGTAATTATTTGGTCGCCCTGTCACTTATCTTGGGTGACCTTTTAGCCCAAGCTCTGCTTGGGTTTTTCTCTTATTTATCTTTCATTGTTGCCTATTTTTTTTGGTGGGCATCTTTGGCCTAGGTCGATGCTCTGCGGGTTACGTCAGTCCTTCTTGAACTGGCAATTTTTTCTAACCGCTTATGCAAAGCCATCACAACCTTCAAAGCAGGAGTTGTCCGTGGCAGCTCGAAAGCCGACAGCTTACTTGAAATGGACAACAAGTTGCTTGGCAAAACTGGTATCAGATCGCCGGGTTACCAGCAGTCGGTCGGCGATACTCCTTTCATCTACCTTAACGCCAGCGACACCTACATTTTCGGTCAGTTGGTGGCAAGCAATTTCGCCCAGCCAGCGAAAAGGTCTGGCACACCCGTTATGACTACGACTTCGCGACATTGGGTATGCCTTGCCTGAGTTTCAGCGTGCACTACAACCTTGGTCATGAGGTTGCCCCACAGATCATCAGCGAGCCCAAGGTGGCGAGTTTGAGGGCCGCTGGCGATGACGGCCATGAATGGGAGCGCGATACTGACCTGATCTACACCGTACAGAGCGGGCCGTTACGTCACCTGTCGCTGCGCTGGCGCAATGCCGTGAGCCGCGCCACATTTACCGATGATGCCGACGAGAATCGGTTGATCGTCAGTTATCAGGTCAAGTTCTGATACGTTTTACTCGGCTATTGCTCTGGTGACATCACGAACGGGTGGAGTTACCGGGCATACCCATTCAAGTCTGCATTTGCATCAGGCATCCCGAGTTCGGCGCACTGGCCAAGGTTTCCAGCTGAAGTGCGTGGCGGGCACTGGTAATGAACAGGGTGGTGCCTTCCTCCCCGCCAAAGCACAGGTCGGTCGGGCTCGGCACCGGCAACCCGATCATACGGTCCAGGTTGCCCTCGGCATCGAAGCGCGCCAGGCTCCAGCCTTCCAGTTGTGTGGTCCACACCCCCCCTTTGCCATCCAGCGCGAGCCCGCCCAGGCTGCCGCCACCACGGGGCAGTGAAGCCAGCCGGCGCACGCTGCTGCTGCCCGGTTGCAGCAACAGGATGTCCCCGGCCTCAGGTGCCAAGGCATAAACCGCGCTGCCCTTGGCATCCCAGCGAAAGGCACTGACCGGCTCCGGCAGTGACCAGCCATGGCGCAGCTCGCCCTCGGCGCTGAGTTCGCCGATCAAGCAACCATTGCCACTTTTGGCGCACGCCCACAAATTGCCGGACGGGTGTGTGGCCAATGCCAGCAGGCGGCTGCCGAGCAGGTCCTGGCGGGGATGCTCGTTGCCTTGCCAGTCGATCAATGACCAGCCCCCGGCCTGGGCCACCAGTAGGCCGTCGGGGTGCAGCTCCATGCCGCGTATCGGCAGGTCGAGGCGAGTCAACAAGCGACTGGACTGGCCGTCCCAGCAATGGATGGCCGGCGCCAGGGTGTCGGCCCAGTACAGCACGCGCTGGCCCGCGTGCCAGCGCGGGAACGCGCCGTGAAACGCCCAAGGGCCGGGCAGCACGCTGAGCTCGCCGGCAGCGCGTGGGGTGGCGTCCGGGCGCAGCTGCTCACCGACCCGGCGCGCCGCGTCAGCCAGTTCCGGGCCGAGCAGGGTCAGCCGCTCCAGTGTCAGGCGGTAGGCGGGTCCGGCCACGCTCAGTGCCCCGCGCACCAGGCCCTGCTTGTCGACGATCGGCGCGGCGACGCAGCGGATGCCCAGGCGAATTTCCTCGTCGTCGAGGGCGTAGCCACGCACTTGGGTAATCTGCAATTCGGCCAGCAGACGGCGGCGGTCGGTGATGGTCAGCGGTGTCAGTGGCGTCAGCACCAGGCCCTTGAGGATTTCGTCGCGGGCCGAAGGGGAGAGGGCGGAGAGGATCGCCTTGCCCTGGCCGGTGCAGTACACCGGCTTGCCTTGGCCAAGGCTGGCGGCCGAGCGCTGTGTGTGGGCGCCTTCGCAACGCTCCAGCGACAGCACTTGATTGCCATCGAGCACTGCCAGGTAGGAGGTTTCGCCGGTGAGGTCGCGCAGGGCACGCAGCTCGGCGCTGGCGGCAGCCACCAGGTCCGGTTCCAGGTAGGCGTTACGGACCATCTCCAGGTAGTTGAAGCCCAGGCGATAGACCTTGCGCGTCGGGTCGCGGCGGATCATGCCGCGCTCCACCAGCGTGGCGATGATGCGGTACAGGGTGGTGCGCGGCAGCGGCACCTGCTCGGCCAGCTCGGCCTGGCTGATGCCGGTGGCGGTTGCGCCAATGGCCTGGAGCACGTCCAGGGCCTTTTCCAGTGCGGCGGTGCCTTCACCTGTTTTCATTGTTTGTTTCCCACCTGTTGGAACTCGACTGCCTGAGTACCGATTCTGCCCCTTTTCCTCCCAGTTTTCCGCCATAGAATCGGCCTCAACAGGGCTTGCAGTGAACGCATGTTTCATATGTTGGGAATTTGCCCTGGCCGCCCATCGGATGAACCCGCGAGGAGAACCTACAACAATGTCCGTCATCCACAACTACGCCGATGCCCATGAGAGCGTTTCCGGTAAACAGGTCGTCGTCAGCGACGAAGTACTGGCCAAGCTCGCCACCTGCAGCAGCGGCTCGCTGACCACCCAGCTGTTCAAGCGCGGCTTCCGTCAGCCAGCCCTGGTCGGCCTGCGCGCCATGTGCCCCGATGCCAAGCCATTCGCCGGGCGTGCCTTCACCATGCGCTTCATTCCCGCCCGTGAAGACATCGACACCTATTCGACCATGACCACCAAGCCCAACGATGACAACCTGCAATGGGTGGGTGTGGAGCAGATCCAGCCGGGCGACGTGCTGGTGATCGACAGCCGCAACGACCCGGCTGCCGCGTCGGCAGGCAACATCCTGGTGACCCGCCTGCTGGCCCGTGGCGCCAAGGCCATCGTCACCGACGGCGCACTGCGCGACGGCAGCGAGATCGCCGCCATGCGCCTGCCGGCCTATGCCCGTGAGATCACCGCGACCACGCGTATTTCCTACCACCATGTGGCTGACCTGCAGGTGCCGATCGGTTGCGCCGGCGTTGCCGTGTACCCGGGCGACATCATCGTCGGCGATGCCGATGGCCTGACCGTGGTCCCGGCGCACCTGGCCGAGGAACTGGCCGAAGTGTGCAGCGTGCAGGACGACATCGAAGGCTACCTGGCCATGCGCATTGCCGCCGGCGAAGCGCTGTGGGGCGTGTACCCGCCAAGCCCGGCGTCGGTGTCCGACTACCACGCCTGGGTCGCCGCCGGCCGCCCGGCCATCCCTTCGATCATCGACCGCGAGGAGGGCTGAGTCATGGCCGAGCACAAGCATGCACAACTGATCCGTCGCTACTTCGACGCCTGCAACGAAGGCGACTACGACAAGCTGGTGTCCTGCTTCACCCCGGACGCGGTGCACTACTTCCCCTCGGGATTGCCGGAAATCCCGTGGCGCACTGCCGACACCATCGCCCGCAAGTGGGTCTGGTGCGTGGAGAACTTGGGGTCGCAGTGGACCATCGAGAAGATCCTGGTCAGCCACGACAGCAACGAAGCGGTGATCGAGTGGACCCACTGGAAGAGCAAGCTGGGCACGGCCTTGCGCGGTGACGAGTGGTACGTGTTCGACGAGCAGAGCGGATTGATCAAGGAGATCCGCGCCTATTACGCCTCGCCGGCCGAGAAGGACGTGGTGATCAACGAGCTGGTCGACTTCGACTATGTCGGCCGGGGGTATCACCTGGAGCCGAAGGCGCGTTAAGGCCACTGGCCTCTTCGCGGGGCAAGCCCGCTCCCACAAGGGCCGCGCTGTACCTGTAGGAGCGGGCTTGCCCCGCGAATGGCCGCACCGCAATTTTTGAAGGAGTGCCCCATGACCACCCCGCAAAACCCGAATTTCGCTGCCATCGACGCAGTCGTCGCCCAAGCGGCCGCCGCCGCCGACTTCTGGGTCGATTCCAGTGCCACCCAGCGCGCCACCCTGCTGCGTGGCCTGGCCGATGCCCTGGAACAGCAGCAAGCCGAACTGGTCGTCATCGCCGACCGCGAAAGCGGCCTCGGCGAAGCCCGCCTGAACGGCGAAGTGGCCCGCACCGCCTTCCAGCTGCGTGGCTTCGCCAGCGAAGTGGAAGCCGGTGTGCCGTACCGTCAGGTCGATGATCACGCCATTGCCGGTGCTCCACCTGCCGGCCGTCCACGCCTGACCCGCGTGCAGCGCCCGCTGGGCCCGGTGGCGATGTTCTCGGCCAGCAACTTCCCATTCGCTTTCTCGGTACTGGGCGGCGATACCGCCTCGGCCTTGGCCGCCGGTTGCCCGGTGGTGATCAAGCCGCACTCCGGTCACCCGGAGCTGTCCCGCGCTGTGTTTGCCTTGGCCGCTGGCGTGGTCCGCGCCCAGGGTCTGCCGACAGGCCTGCTGACCCTGGCCGAAGCGCCCAATCGTGCCGCCGGCACCTACCTGGTCCAGCACCCGTCAATCGCTGCCGTGGCCTTCACTGGCTCCTATCAAGGTGGCAAAGCCTTGTGGCAGGCCGCTAATGACCGCGAACGCCCAGTGCCGTTCTTCGGCGAGCTGGGTTCGATCAACCCGCTGGTGGCTTTGCCGGCTGTGCTGGAAAAAGACAGCGAAGCCTTGGCCAAGACCTTGGCTGGCTCGATCACCCTCGGCTGCGGCCAGTTCTGCACCAGCCCCGGCGTGATCGTGCTGCTCGACTCACCCCACAGTCAGCGTTTCGTCGCCCAGCTGGCCGAGGTCATTGCGCCGATTGCCACGCACCGTATGCTCACCCCGGGCATGCAGCAAGGCTTCGAGGCGGCAGCTGCCACGGTAGCTGCTAACGCCGCAGCAGTGTTCGCCCCGCAGGCCGATGGCGCTGGCCCGGCGCCACGGCTGTTCGCCACCGATGCCGCATCGTTCATTGCCAACGCTCACCTGCGTGAAGAAATGTTCGGCCCGGCGGCGCTGATCGTTACTGCGCATTCCGTGGCCCAGGCGGCCGAGGTGCTGGACGCCATCGGCGGCACCCTGACCACTACCCTGTGGGGCCTGGACGCCGACAGCGCCGACAACCGCCAGTTGCTGCGCGCCGCCCAGCGAGTGTCCGGGCGCGTGCTGTTCAGCGGTGTGCCGACCGGCGTTGCCGTGTGCCACGCCCAGCAGCATGGCGGGCCATGGCCGTCGTCCACCGCGCCACAGTCCACTTCGGTCGGTTTTGCCGCCATCGAGCGCTTCCTGCGCCCGGTGGCATTGCAGGACGCACCGGACTGGGCACTGGGCTGAGGAGGGCAGGGCGATGATGCGACATATCGTGCTGTTCCGCCGCCTGCCGGGCGTCGAAGCGCAGCCTGAACGGGAAGCGGTGCTGGTGGCGCGGATGCGCGACCTGACTGCAGAAATCGACTTCATCCGCGACTGGCGCGTCGCGGCCAACGAACTGGATCGGCCGATCTGCTGGGACTACATCCTCGAGTCCAGCTTCGACGACGCCGACGCGGTACAGCGTTACCTGCCACACCCGGCGCACCAGGCCCTGGTCGCCGACCTCAAGCAGTACTTCGAGTGGGTGGCAGTGGACTACAGCGTCTGATTGACCCCAGAGGCACCTGGCCCTCTGCGGGGCCAGGCGTTATAACAAAAAAGATCCGGCATCACAGGTGCCGGGCGGAGTCGTACATGAACAAGAAAAACAACTACCGCTGGACGATCCTGACCATGTTGTTCCTGGCCATGATCATCAATTATGTCGATCGCGCTGCCCTGTCGATCGCCATGCCGTTCATTACCCAGGAGTACCACCTCACGCCCGCCGAGAAGGGCATGATCTTCAGCAGCTTCTTCTTTGGCTATGCGCTGTTCTGTTTCGTCGGTGGTTACCTGGCCGACCGCTTCGGGCCCAAGCGTGTGCTGACCTGGTCGATGAGCTTCTGGTCGCTGCTGTGCGGCTCCACCGCGCTGGCCTTCAACTTCTGGTCGCTGCTGATCGTGCGCGCGCTGTTCGGCGTCGGCGAAGGCCCGGTGTCGACCACCGCCAACAAGACCGTCAACAGCTGGTTCCCGATCAAGGAGCGCGCCCGCGCCATCGGCATCAACCAGGCTGGCGGCCCGCTGGGCGGCGCCCTGGCCGGCCCGATCGTGGGTTTTCTTGCCCTGTGGCTGGGCTGGCGCGTGGCCTTCGTGGTGATCGCGGTGATCGGCGTGCTGTGGGCCATCGCCTGGTACCGCCTGGCGGCCTCGACGCCCAAGGAGCACCCGCAGGTGTCGGCCGAAGAGCTGGCGCTGATCAACGAGGGCCGTGAAGCCCCGGTCACTGCCGTCGCAGACGCCCCGCGCACCCCGGTGCTGCAGATCATCCTGCAGCGCTCGGTACTGGTCACTGGCGTTTCGCTGTTCTGCTACAACTACATCCTGTACTTCTTCATGACCTGGTTCCCCAGCTACCTGATCGAGGCCAAGGGCATCGACCTCAAGGCCATGAGCATCGTCACCGCACTGCCGTGGCTGGTGGGTACCGTCGGCTTCATCTGTGGCGGGCTGCTGATCGACTGGGTGTACAAGCGCACCGGCAAGCAACTGTTTTCGCGCAAGGTGGTGCTGGTCAGCTGCCTGCTGGTGGCTGCGGTATGCATCGGCCTGACCGGCCAGGTACAGAGCGTGACCAGCACCGTGGTGGTGATGACCGTGGCCATCGGCTTCCTGATGCTGACCGCGCCCGCCTACTGGTCGCTGATCCAGGACGCCGTGCCGGACCATCAGGTAGGTACTGCCGGCGGCTTCATGCATGGCCTGGCCAACCTGTCCGGTATCGTTGCGCCGACCGTGACCGGCTTCATCATCCAGTCCACTGGCACCTACAGCAGCGGCTTTGGCCTGGCTGCCGTGCTGGGCATTGTCGGCGCGCTGATCGTGGCCTTGTTCGTCGGCCAGAAACCGGCCCGGCAAGCCAATGTCATCGCAGCCGCTTGAACTGAATGCAACCCACGTTTTACGGGACTACACCATGCCTACGCTTCTAGTCACCGGCGCCGCCGGAATCGTCGGAACCGCCCTGCGGCCGTACCTGCGCGAGCGCTTCAGCCTGCGCCTGCTGGACCGCCGGCCGGTCAGCGAGCTGGCCGCCAATGAAACCGCCCTGGTCGGCGACCTGACCGACCCGGCCTTCGTCCGCCAGGCCTGCGAGGGTGTCGACGCGGTGCTGCACCTGGCCTGTGCCCACGGCACCGATATCCAGTTCCAGGCCACGGTAGAGCCCAACTACCACGCCACCCTGTACCTGCTCGAAGCCGCCCAGCGCGCCGGGGTGCGGCGTTTCGTGTTCGCCAGCAGCCACCATGTGCTGGGGCAGTACCGCACCCAGGCTGGCGAACAGTTCGACGACCACCCGGTGGCGCCGGACAGCTACTACGCGTTGAGCAAGGTGTTCGGTGAAGCGGCCTGCGCGACCTTCTCCCAGCGCAGCGAGCTGGCCACGTTCATCGTGCGCATCGGCAACGCCGACGCCAAGGTCGCCGATGCCCGTCGTCTGCGCCTGTGGACCAGTGCCCGCGACCTGGCCCAGTTGGTGCTGATCGGCCTGGAGCACCCCGAGGTGCGCCACGAGATCGTCTACGGCGTGTCGGAATGCCCCCAGGCGCTGTTCCACAACAACCGTGCCCGCGCCCTGGGCTACCGGCCACAGGACCATGCGGCCGAGCACCTGGCCGACAACTTCCTCGCCTATGACGCCATGGCTCCGGTCGGTTCCGGCCGTGACCATGTAGGTGGCGCCTATGCCGGGGTGGCCCTGGCCAGTGTTCTGGAGCAAGCATGAAGATCGTCCGCATCGATACCCAGATCGTCGAAATCCCCTTCCACGACGGCGGTCGCGGGGTGGGCGGCACGCCTTCGGCCTGGCGCACACTGGAGAACGTGCTGGTGCGCGTCGAAGACGAACTGGGTAACGTTGGCTGGGGCGAGGCGTTCGGCTACTTCGTCGCCGACGCCACCAAGGCCCTGATCGACCGCCTGGTGGCGCCCCAGGTGCTGGGCCGCGAGGTCACCGACATTGCGGCGTTGAACATGGAGCTGCAGCAACGCCTGCACCTATTCGGCCGCTACGGCGTGACGATGTTCGCCATTTCCGGCCTCGACATCGCCCTGTGGGACCTGGCCGCCCGCCGGCAGCGCTTGCCGTTGCACCGCCTACTCGGCCAGGCCTATCGCGAACAGGTACCGGCTTATGCCAGCCTGGTGCGTTACGGCGATGACCAGGTGGCCCCGGCCACCTGCGAAAGGGCGCTGGAACAGGGGTTCAGCGACATCAAGCTGCACGAGGCCACCCTGCATGACATCGGCGCTTGCCGGCGTGCTGTCGGCGATGATGTGCCGCTGTCCACCGACGTCAATTGTTCCTGGACCGTGCAGGGCACCCGCGACTGGCTGCCGGCGCTGGCAGAGCTGAAGCTGGCCTGGCTGGAAGAGCCGATCTTCCCGCCCGAGGACTTCACTGCCCTGGGCAGCCTGCGCGGGCAGGGCGTGGATATTTCTGCCGGGGAAAACTGGTGCACCGCCGTGCAGTTCGAACAGGCCCTGGTGACCGCTGCGGTGGATTCCATACAGCCCAGTGTGACCAAAGTCGGTGGCATTTCCGAATGCCTGCGCATCGACCGCCTGGCCGAGCAGCATGAGGCGGTGATTCTGCCGCACTGCCCATACTTCGGCCCGGGCCTGATCGCCACCCTGCACCTGGCCGCCGTACAGCGTCGGGTGCCGCAGGTGGAGTACCTGTTCGTCGAGCCGGCTGGCTGGTTGTACCCGGTGGAGCAACTGCGCCAGGGTAACCAGCTGCAGATCCCTCAGGGCCCAGGTTTAGGCCTGGACATCGACCTGCAAGTGGCCGAGCGCTTCCGCCGCTAACCCGCCCCGTTAACGCCTCACCGCCGGGCCTCGGCACGGCGGCAGAGGCTGTGCATGCCTGAAAATGGCATTGGAGGTTCTATGCACACCGTGGTTCTGAGCAATGCCACCTGGTCGCTGGGCGTGCTGCCGGCCTGGGGCGGGCGCATCGCCCACCTCAATGCCGAGGGGCTGGACATCCTGCTGCCGATCAACGCCAACCGGTTCAACCCGCTGGACTGGCCACGGGCTGGCGCCTACCCGCTGATGCCGTACTCCAACCGCATCCGCAACGCGCGGTTGCAGTTCACCGGCACCGAGTACGCGTTGCCCGCACATCCGGCGGCACTGCCCCATACCTTGCATGGCGTGAGCCACACCCAGCCTTGGCAGGTAGTGGACAGCGGCAGCGATCGCTTGAGCATCACCTGCGACTACTTAGGCGAGCACTGGCCCTGGGCGTTTCGCGCCGAACAGCACTTCGCACTCGACGGCGCACGCCTGCGCATCACCTTGGTGCTGATAAACCTGGGGCAAACGCCCATGCCTGGCGGCCTCGGGCTGCACCCGTACTTCCAGCGCCACCCCGGCATGCGCGTGCAGTACCGCACCGGGCGCGAGTGGCAGATCGATGGGGAGTACATGGCGACCGGCGCGTACCAGGAGGGCGCCAGGGACTGGTCGATCAATGCGGATGCCGGCGAACCGCTCGCGCATTACCAATCACGCTGGAATGGCCAGATGCAGATCGATTACGCCAATGGCCATGTGCACCTTCAGGCCTCGCCGGTGCTGAACCACTTCGTCGCATTCGCCCCGGTCGGCAGCGCGTACCTGTGCCTGGAGCCGGTATCGCATCTGGCTGACGCGTTCAACCAGCCCCGCGACAGCTGGGCCGAAACCGGCACCCATGAACTCGCCCCGGGCCAGCGCCTGGAGGCCACCCTCGAATTCACCTGGCAACACCGCTAACGCAACACCTCACATACCTATAAGAAGAGCACAACAACAATGAAACACTCCTCGACTGGAGCGGGCTTTGCTCGCGTTGCAAAACCCTTGTCCCTGCTGCTCGGGCTCGGCCCGCTGTATGCTCAGGGAGCATTCCTCGAAGACAGCAAGGCCAACCTGACCTTTCGCAACTTCTACTACAACCACGACCTGCGCGATTCGACCAAACCTGCCCAGTCGAAGCTGGAGGAGTGGGCCCAGGGCTTCATTCTCAAGGGCGAGTCGGGTTATACCGATACGGCTGTCGGGGTGGGCGTGGATGTATACGCAGGCCTCGGCCTGAAGCTCGACTCGTCGCCCTCGCGCAGCGGCACTGCGCTGCTACCCGGGGCCTACAATCGCGCCGGCGGGCCGCGCAATGCCGACCCGCGCTCGGTGGACGAGTTCTCCGAGGCCACGGCGGCGGTCAAGTTCAAGTACTCGAAGAGCGAGCTCAAGGTGGGCGGGCTGTTCCCGAAGATTCCGCTGGTCAGTTCTGGCGACGCACGCCTGCTGCCGCAGTTCTTCGAAGGGGCGATGCTGGATATTCGCGAACTGGACAACGTCGATATCGGCCTGGGCCAAATGCGCAAGGTCAATCAGCGCGAGTTCGCCGGGGCCCGGGATATCCAGGTGGGCAACTACTACAGCGTGTTCAGCGACCGCTTCGATTACCTCGGTGGCACCTGGCGCGCCACGCCGCAAACCTCGTTGGGGGTATGGACCGGCCGCCTGGCGGATGTCTACCAGCAAACCCTGTACACCGGCACCCACACCCTCAAGGCCGGTGACTGGAACCTCTCCGGCACGCTCAACTACCTCGACACCGGCGAATCCGGCAGCGAAAAGGCCGGCCAGCTCGACAGCCGCATGACTTCGGCAATGCTCAGCGCCAACCTGCGTGCCCAGACGTTCCGCCTTGGCTACCAGTACAACGCTGGCGACAGTGCCTTGCCGTTCATCCACGACACCGACTTGCCCGGGGTGGCCAACGCCGTGCAGGTGCTGCGCTTCGACCGCGCCCAAGAGCGCTCCTGGCAGGCCCGCTACGACCTTGACTTCGCTGCCCTTGGTGTACCGGGGCTGACGGCATTCGCCCGCTACGTGAAGGGCGACAACTTCAAGGTGGCCGGCGAGGACGGCAGCGAATGGGAGCGCAATGTGGACATTACCTACGTGATCCAGAGCGGGCCCCTGAAGAACCTGGCGCTGCGCTGGCGCAACGTCCAACTGCAGGGCGATGCCACCGGCCGGCGTGATGAAAACCGGGTGATCATCGCCTACACCTTGCCTTTGCTCTGACCTGGAGGATTGCCCGTGGTATCCCGTCCGCTCGACCCTGCCATGCAGGCCTACATCGACAACAGCCAACGCTTCGCTCCGCATGACGGCAGCCTGGCGGCCCGGCGCGAAGCCTTTCTCGCTGCCTGCCTTGCCTGCACGCCGCCGCGGCCGGCGGGCTGGCAGGTTGCCGATATCGACCTGGAGGGCTTGCGCCTGCGCTGTTACACCCCCCCGGGCGCAGTGCCGCCCGGGGGGTGGCCGACGCTGCTGTACCTGCACGGCGGCGGCTGGGACCTGGGCAATCTCGACACCCATGACTGGTTTGCCCATGCCCTGGCGCGGCGGGTGCCACTGGCGATCGTCGCCGTGGAGTACCGGCTGGCGCCGGAGCATGCCTATCCGGCGCCGCTGGAGGACTGCCTGAACGCATGGCTCGGTTTACGGGCCGGGGTTGTCGACCCCCGTCTCAGCACGGCGTGCCTGATGGTGGCGGGGGACAGCGCGGGTGGCACGCTGGCTGCGGGCTTGTGCATGGCATTGCGCCGTGACGGGTTGGAGCAGCCGCGGGGGCAGTTGCTGGTGTATCCGGTGCTGACGGCTCGGCAGCACTTGCCATCGATGCGCGAACAGGCCGAGGCGCCGATGATGACGGTGGCGGGGTTGATGAAGTCATTGGCAGGCTTCGTGCCCGCAGCGCCGCAGCGTAATGACCCCTGCGCCATGCCGCTGGAAGCTGAAGACTTTTCCGGGCTGGCACCGGCGTTGGTGCTGGTGGCGCGAGTCGACCCGCTGTGCGATCACGGGCTGGCCTATGTCGATGCGCTGGCGGCGGCGGGCGTGGCGGCCCGTGCTTGTGTGGGCGAGGGCATGGTGCACTCAAGCCTGCGGGCATTCGGGGTGGCCGAAGTCGAACAGGCCTGGGATCACATGGCGGCGCAGCTGCAGCGCTGGGCTGGCGATTGACGCGCGCAGCCCTCAGGTGCTTTCGCGAACCACCAGGTTGAAGCCCACATCTTCCACCTGTTCCCCACGCCCCAGGCTGCCTTCGATCCGCTGCAGCAGCAACTCTGCCGTACGCAAGCCAATGCGCCCGCCGTCAACATTCACCGTGCTCAAGCGCGGATGGGTGTGTGCGGCGAATTCCAGGTTGCCAAAACCCATCACTGCGAGGTCCTGAGGCACCCGCAGGCCGTTGGCCTGGGCCTCGGCCATGACCCCCTGGGCGAGCAGGTCGATACTGCAGATCACTGCATCCATCGGCACCTTGGCCGCCAGCAGCCGGGCCATGGCTTCACGGCCGTGGCCCATATCCACCGGCACGGCTTCGAGCTCGCAGGCGACCACTTTGACGCCTGCCTTGCGCAGGGTATCGGTACACGCCTGGCGCCGTCGGGTGGCGCGGGCGTCGTCGCTCCAGACCAGGCCGACGCGGCAGTGGCCGCGTTCGATGATGTGCTCGGCCATGGCCTGGCCGACGGCCTCGTGGGAAAAACCGACCACAGTGTCGATCGGGTCCTGCGCCAGCTCCCAGGTTTCCACCACCGGAATGCCACGGGCGATCAGCTTTTCCCGCGCTTCAGGGCTTTGCAGCTGGCGGGTCAGCACGATGCCGTCGGGGCGGCGGGCGAGTATCGCATCGATCAGTTCCGCTTCACTGCTGTTTGCCAGGTCTGACTGGCTCAGCAGCAACTGGTAGCGTGCCGTGGCCAGGCGCTGGCCGAGCTGGGTGATGGTGTCGACGAAGGCACGGTTGGCGATGTTCGGCACCACCACAATGACCAGCCGACTGCGCTGCGAAACCAGGGCGCCCGCGAGCATGTTCGGCACATATCCGGTCTTGCGGATGGCATTGCGCACCTTTTTCTGGGTTTTCTCCGACACCAGTTCCGGCCGGTTGATCACTCGGGAAACGGTGATGGGCGAGACCTTGGCCATCTTCGCCACGTCATCGAGGGTGGCAGGGGCAGCCAGCAGTGGTTTCGGATCAGCGACGGTAGCGGGCGTTTCCAGCATGGGGGCCTCTGGACGGGAGCTTTGAGCATATTGCCGATTCTACCGGAACGGCGCGCGTTTTTTTGCATTTCCTGCTAATTCCCAATGCATGGGAATTCACTGCGAACAGCGATTTGCAAAGCCCGCCAGCTCAGGCCTAGGATTAATGACAGCGCTGTCATTTGATAACGCTGTCATTGGTCGGAATCAGCTCTTCAAAAGGGCTGCGAGCTGCCAGAATCCGAAGCAGGTGCCGGTGCAAGGCCCTGCACGACGCCAATAAAAACAATGAGGCTACCGCGATGCACAACCACGACACCTACGCCGCCGGGCCTGCCCCTGGCGCCGTGGCCGCGTCCACCACGGCTACCCGCTATCGTTATTTGATCCTGGCCCTGATCACCATGGTCTTGGCCCTGAGCAGCGGTGATCGCGCCGCCCTGTCGGTGGCCGGTTCCGACATGAGCAAGGAGCTCGGCATCAGCTCGGTGGAAATGGGCTACCTGTTCTCCATCTTCAGCTGGGCCTACGTGATCTTCCTGATCCCTTCCGGCTGGCTGGCTGACCGCTTCGGCTCGAAGAAAACCATGGCCCTGGCCATCTGCGTGTGGTCGGCATTTACCGTGTGCATGGGTCTGGTGCACTTCGTCGGCATGATCGTGCCGCTGCTGCTGGCTCTGCGCTTTCTGCTGGGTGTGGCCGAGGCGCCAGTGGGGCCGGCCTCGACGCGGGTGATCGCGTCCTGGTTCCCGTCGGCAGAGCGGGGCATGGCCGGGGCCATCTTCAACAGTGCGCAGTACATCTCGCTGGCGTTCTTCACCCCGTTCATGGGCTGGCTGTGCTACGCCTTCGGCTGGGAATACGTGTTCATCGTCATGGGCATCGTCGGCTTCGGCATCGCCGCGATCTGGTGGAAAAACTACTACCTGCCGGTCAGCCACCCAAAGATGAATGGCGAGGAACTCGACTACCTGCGCAAGGGTGAAGCGCTGGTCGACCTCGAAGCCCAGGCCTCGCTGCCCAAGGAAAAGCGCCGCAGCTCGCTGGCGGAAGTCGGCCTGCTGTTCAAGAGCCGCATGCTGATCGGCATGTTCATCAGTCAGTACTGCGTCAGTGCGGTCACCTGGTTCTACGTCACCTGGTTCCCGATCTACCTGGTCAAGGAGCGTGGCTTCGACATCCTCCAGGCTGGCCTTGTCGCTTCGATTCCGGCCCTGTGCGGGCTGATCGGCGCGGTGTCGTCGGGCTTCTTCTCTGACTACCTGCTGCGCCGCACGAAGTCTCTGAGCATTGCCCGTAAAACGCCAATCATCACCGGCGTGCTGCTGAGCTCGACCATGATGCTGTGCAACTACGTCGATGCCCAGTGGCTGGTGATTGCGGTGATGAGCCTGGCGTTCTTCGGCAAGGGCTTTGGCAACCTCGGTTTCAGCGTGGTGGCCGACACCGCGCCGCGGGAAATGATCGGCATGACCGGCGGCGTGTTCAACGCCCTGGGCAACACCGCCGGCATCGTCACTCCGGTGGTGATCGGCTACCTGCTGCACTCCAGCGGCTCGTTCAACAGCGCACTCATCTATGTCGGCGCCCACGGCCTACTGGCGGCGTTCTCCTACCTGGTGATCGTCGGCCGCATCCAGCGTTTGCAGCTCTCCGACCTGACCGGCAAACCGGCCAATGCTCAGTGATTCAGAGGACCACGCCATGATCGAAAGCAACGTCTACATCGACCCGAAGATCGCCGCCCTGCAACCTGGGCCAGCGACCACTGACAGCATCGCCTGGATCAAGCTGTCGTACACCGTGCTGCTGCTCGGCGCGCCAATCAGCGATGCCAAGGTACTGACCGGGCGGCAGAAGCCGCTGACCGAAATCGCGTTCATTTTTGCCGAGATCCGCACCCGCGAAGGCCATGAAGGCATCGGCTTCGGTTACTCCAAGCGCGCCGGTGGCCCAGGCATGTACGCCCACGCCCAGGAAATTGCCCCGACCTTGCTGGGCGAGGACCCCAACGACATCGCCAAGCTCTACAACAAGCTGCTCTGGGCCGGTGCCTCGATGGGCCGCAGCGGCCTGACCACCCAGGCCATCGCGCCGTTCGACATCGCCCTGTGGGACTTGAAAGCCAAGCGCGCCGGCTTGCCATTGGCCAAGCTGCTGGGCGCTCACCGCGACTCGGTGCAGTGCTACAACACCTCCGGCGGCTACCTGTCGACGCCGCTGGAAAAGGTTCTGGAAAACGTACAGACCTCCCGTGGCAATGGTATCGGCGGCATCAAGATCAAGGTCGGCCAGCCGGACACCAGCATCGACTTCAATCGCGTGCAGGCGGTGCGCGAGCAACTGGGCGAAGGCTTCCCGCTGATGGTCGACGCCAACCAGCAATGGGACCGCGTCACCGCCCAGCGTTTCTGCCGCAAGCTCGAACAGTTCGACCTGACCTGGATCGAGGAGCCGCTGGACAGTGCTGACGTCGAGGGCCACGCCGCCCTGGCCGCATCGCTGGACACTGCCATCGCCACCGGCGAGATGCTCACCAGCTTCAACGAGCACGCCCAGCTGATCACCGCAAACGCCTGCGATTTCGTCCAGCCCGATGCGCCGCGGGTCGGCGGTATCACGCCGTTCCTGCAGATCATGAGTCTGGCCAGCTTCAAGGGCCTGAAGCTGGCGCCGCACTTCGCCATGGAAATCCACCTGCATCTGGCCGCGGCGTACCCGGAAGAGCCATGGCTGGAGCATTTCGAATGGCTCGAGCCGATGTTCAACGAGCGCCTGGAGCTGCGTGAAGGCCGCATGTGGGTACCCAATCGCCCGGGCCTGGGCTTCTCCCTCAGCGAACAGGCCCTGGCCTGGACCCAGCACAGCATCGAGTTCGGCAAACGCCCTTGAGCAAGCCATGGCGGTGGCGCTTGTGTCGCCACCGCCATGGGTGACAACACCCACAGGAAAACACCATGAGTCACCGTGAAGTCAGTCCAGTCATTCGCCTCGATGCCGCCGACAATGTCGTGGTCGCGCGTATCGAAATCCCTGCCGGCACCGCCATCACCGGTGAAGGTGTCACCACCCAGCAAGCCGTGCCGCTGGGGCACAAGGTCGCTGCCCGGCTGATCGCCAAGGGCGAGCCGGTGCTCAAGTACAACACGGTGATCGGTTATGCCGCCGAGGACCTGCCGCCTGGCACCTGGATGCACAGCCACAACATCGCCTTCGGCGAAACCGACCGCGACTACCGCTACGGCCTGGACTACATCCCCACCGACCTGCTGCCGGCCGAACAGCGCGCGACCTTCCAAGGCATCGTCCGCGAGGACGGCCGCGTGGCCACGCGCAATTACCTGGGCGTGTTCGTTGTTGGCAACTGCGGCGCCACGGTGGCGCGCAAGATCGCCAACCACTTCGACGAGCGCCGCCTGGCCGGCTTCCCCAACATCGATGCCGTGGTGCCCTATGTGCACGAAATCGGCTGCGGCATGGAAATGACCGGCGAGCCGATGGACCTGCTGCGGCGCACCATCGCTGGCTACATCAAACACCCCAACACCGTGGGCGCGGTGGTAATTGCCCTGGGCTGCGAGCGCAACAACATCCATGGCTTCTTCGAGCAGGAAGGGCTCGTGGAAGGCGATATGCTGAAGAAGCTGGTGATCCAGGACGTTGGCGGGGTCAAGAGCGCCACCGACCAGGGCATCGCGCTGATCGAAGGCATGCTGCCCAAGGCCGACCAGGCGCGGCGCGAGCCGGTGTCCGCCGAGCACTTGATGATCGGCATGCAGTGCGGTGGTTCAGATGGTTTCTCCGGCCTTTCGGCCAACCCGGCGCTGGGGGCGGCGGTGGATATCCTGGTGCGCCATGGCGGCACCGCGATCCTTTCGGAGACTTCGGAAATCTTCGGTGTCGAACACACCCTGACTGCCCGCGCCGCCACCCCGGCGGTGGGCCGAAAGCTGATCGAGCGCATCGAGTGGTGGCTGGAGTACAACCGCGGCCGCGATACCCAGATCAATGGCCGGGTCAGCCCCGGCAACAATGCCGGTGGCCTGGCCAACGTGCTGGAAAAGTCCCTGGGCGGCGCGAAGAAGGGCGGCAACGCGCCGCTGATGGACGTGTACGAGTATGCCCACCCGGTGAAGACCCACGGGCTGGTATTCATGGACACTCCCGGCTACGACCCGGTCTCGGCCACCGGCCAGATCGCCGGCGGTGCCAACCTGATCGCCTTCACCACCGGCCGCGGCTCGTGCTTTGGCTCGGTGCCGGCGCCGACCTTCAAGCTGGCAAGCAACTCGCCCATGTACCAGCGCATGAGCGACGACATGGACATCAACTGCGGGCAGATCATCGACGGCGACAAGACCATCGCCCAGATGGGCCAGGAAATCTTCGAGCGCCTGCTCGCCCATGCCTCGGGGGAGGCAACCAAGAGCGAACTCAACGGCCTGGGCGAGGATGAATTCTGCCCGTGGCAGATAGGCGTGCTCGCCTGACCCGGCCTCTTCGCGGCTAAAGCCGCTCCCACAGGATTCACCTTGATCCCAGGGGCTGCACAGTCCCTGTGGGAGCGGCTTTAGCCGCGAAAGGGCCCTCTCGGAAAATCACAACAACAATGGCCGGTGCGAAACCCGGCCAAGGGACCTGTCATGCATAAAAACAACAAGACGCTGCCCGCTGCCATCCTGCTGTCCGCTACGCTCCCGGCCCACGCCCAAGGTTTCCTTGAAGATAGCCAGGCCTCGCTGAAAGCCCAGAACTTCTACCTCAACCGCGACTTCCGCGAAGACGCGGGCATTTCCAAGCGCGAAGAATGGGCCCAAGGCTTCATCCTCGACTTCCGCTCCGGCTACACCCCCGGCACCCTCGGTTTCGGCGTCGATGCCCTCGGCATGCTCGGCCTGAAGCTCGATTCAGGCCCTGGCCGCAGCGGCACTGGCCTGCTGCCGGTCGGCGACGACGGTCGCGCCCCGGACCAGTACAGCAAGTTCGGCATCACCGCCAAGGCGCGGCTGTCGAAGACCGAACTGAAGATCGGCACCCAGCTGCTCAAGTACCCGACCATCGCCTCCAGCACCGGACGCATCCTGCCGCAGACCTTCCAGGGCGGTGTGCTCACCTCCAAAGAGTTGGATAGCCTGACTTTCACCTACGCGCAGATCGACCGCACCACCAAGCGTGACTATTCCCACACAGAGGCCATGAGCCTGGTCAATAAGAACCGGCGTTTCAGCGGCACGCCCGAGGCTGACGACTTTCGCATGGGCGGTGTGGACTTCGTGGTCAACCCCAACTTGAGCCTCAGCTACCAATACGGTGAGCTCGACGAGATCTACGGCCAACATTATTTCGGCCTGCTCGGCAGCACCGCGCTGGGCCCTGGCAAATTGGCCCTGGATGCGCGCTACTTCATAAGCGACGACAAGGGCGAGGCGCTGGCCGGCCCGGTCGACAACCGCACGCTCAATGTGCTGCTCAGTTACAGCCAAGCCGGGCACACCTTCGGCGTCGCCTACCAGGGCCTGTCCGGCTCCACGGCCATGCCTTACCTAGTCGGCACCGACGCCTACTTGACCAACTACATGATGGCCGCCGACT
This sequence comes from Pseudomonas sp. PNPG3, assembly GCF_023093815.1. Lineage (NCBI taxonomy): Bacteria > Pseudomonadati > Pseudomonadota > Gammaproteobacteria > Pseudomonadales > Pseudomonadaceae > Pseudomonas > Pseudomonas sp. PNPG3. The sequence goes on along the minus strand of NZ_JALLKV010000015.1, from coordinate 56,633 downwards.
TCATGGAAACCGGCGAGCGCACCTGGCAGCTGCGCTATGCCTACGACTTCGTCGCCCTGGGTATTCCGGGACTTACGTTCTCGACCCGATATAACCATGCCGATCATGCCAACCCGGCCACCTTCGCCGGGGAAGGGCGCGAGTGGGAGCGCGACACCGACCTGGGTTACACCATCCAGTCCGGGCCACTGAAGAACGTCAACGTGCTGTGGCGCAACGCGGCGCTGCGTTCCAACTATCAACGCGATATCGATGAGAACCGGCTGATCGTGAGTTACACCTTGCCGCTGTTCTGATTGCTCAAGTCATGTACGAGGAGTAGCCGCCGGGTATTGGCGGTGTGGCCGGTAAAGTCTTTTACCGGCCTTTTTTTCAATGGCGGACTCAGAAATGATTTTTCATCGTCGGCTGCAGGCCAAGGTGCTCCCGTGTGCGAGCTACCGCCTGAGCCTCGACCTCGGGGGCGGCGTTGCCCCAGCTATTGCGCACATAGGTCAGCACGGCGGCGATGTCGCTGTCACTGAGCTTCCAATCAAATGAAGGCATGCCGGCCCCGGTGACGTTGCCTTCGGTGACCACCGCCTGGCCGCCCTTGAGCACCGTGCTCACCAGGTTCGCACCACTGGGTGTGCGGATTCCGGGGTTGTCGGCAAAGCCCGTGACCATGCCGGGCAGGCCTTCGCCCCTGACATTATGACAGGCCATGCAATTGAGCTCGTACACCTGCGCACCGCGCTGCATGATCGGTTCGCTGGCGGCAATGGCGGGTGGCGGGGTGGTCTTCGAGCCGTCGACTGATTTGAGATATTCGGCGATCGCAGCCAGGTCCTGGTCGTTCAGGTGCTGAGTGGAAAATTCGACCGCTTCACCCATCGGCCCCGAGGCGATCGCCTGGTGGTTGGCCCCGGTCCTGAGGTAGACCGCTATCTGCTCCGCGCTCCAGCTGCCCAACCCGCGATAACGGTCGCCGGTGATCTCCGGCGCGTAGCTGTCGAGCAGCTCGGCACCCTGCAGGTAACGACCGGTGTCGCCACCGAGCAGGTTCTTCGGCGTATGGCAGGCCGCGCAATGGCCGGCGCCGTCAACCAGGTAGCGCCCGCGGTTCCATTGTGCGGACTGTTCGGGCTGTGGCACGAACGGGGTGTTGTCGAAGAACAGCAGATTCCAGCCCAGCAGGGTCTGGCGAATGTTGAACGGGAAAGCCAGGGTGTTGGGCGTGGGCGCCTGCTGCACCGGTTGCACTGTGCGCATGTACGCCCACAGGTCGTGCAGGTCGGCGTCGCTGATCTTGACGTAGGCGTTGTAGGGCATGGCCGGGTACAACCGTTGCCCGTCCTTGCGCTGGCCATGGCGCACCGCACGGAAGAAGTCGCGCTCGGTCCAGCGGCCGATGCCGGTCTGCGGGTCGGGGCTGATATTGGTCGAGTAGATCACGCCAAAGGGCGTCTGCAACCCGTAGCCGCCCGCGAATGGAGCGCCGCCTGGCGTGGTGTGGCAAGCGGCGCAGTCGGCCTGGGCCGAAACGTACGCGCCGCGGGCGACGGCGGCAGGGTCGACCGCAAGGGTGTCGGCGCCAGTCAGTTGGTCATCGGCGACGTTGTCAGCGGCACTGTCGTTGCTGTGCAGCACGGCGGCGGCGAGGCCGGCCAGCGCCAGCGCGATGCAGCTGGCCAGCAAGGTCTTGGTCTTCATGGCAGCTCCTTTCACGCCTGCACCAGCGGGCCGGGGTTCTTGATGTATTGCTCGATGATCGCCTTGGCCGTCCACAAGGCCAGGGCGCCGATGGTCACGGTGGGGTTGTAGCCGGCGTTGTTGGGGAACGACGAGGCGCCGAGCACGAACACGTTGTGCGCTGCCCAGCACTGTTGGAAGCGGTTCAGGGCACTGGTGCGCGGGTCGGTGCCCATCACCACACCGCCATTGGTGTGTGAGGAGTCGTTGGCGCGGAACGGCGTGTAGTGGTCGGCGGCGAAGTTGTAGGACTCGATGTGCTGGCCGCCGACGGCCTGGGCGATCCGATCGCACTGCTTGCGGATGAACTCGCCCGAGCGCTTGTCGTTGAGGTTGTAGTCGAAGGTCATGCGCATCAGTGGCCGACCGTAGTTGTCCTTGTAGGTCGGGTCGAGGTCGAAGTACATGTCCTCGTGGGCATAGCTGGTGCCCTGGCCCTGGATCATCGCCCAGTTCTGGTAGCTGTGCCGGAAGGCCTGCTTCCAGCCTTTGCCCCAGGTCGGCGCGCCTTTGGGCAGCACGCCGGCCATGCCGATCGGCAGGCCGCTGTTGGACAGCGACTGGATGCCCGCGCCGCCAATGAAGCCCAGGCCGCTGTGGTCGAAGTTGTCGGCGTTGAAGTCGTCGATCTGGATGGCCAGGCAGCCGGTGTTGATGAACGGGTTGAGGTGCTCCTGCTCGAACCACAGGTAGGCGTAGGAGAGTGTCTGGAAGCTGTAGTTGCGCCCGATCACGCCACGGCGGGTGCGCGGGTCATAGGGCTCGCCGATGCCCGAAAGCAGCATCAGGCGCACGTTGTCGAGCTGGTAGGCGGCGACGATGACGATGTCGGCGGGCTGTTCACCCTGCATGCCGTGCTTGTCGATGTAGCTGACCCCGGTGGCGGTCTTGCCGTCGGCGGACTTGTTGATGTGCAGTACTTCGGTTTCGGTCAGCAGTTCGAAGCTCGGGTGGCGCATCAGCGCCGGCACCACGCAGGCGTTGGGGCTGCTCTTGGACCAGTTGCCGCAGCCGAACAGCTGGCAGTAGCCGCAATAGGTGCAGGGGCCCATGCGCACGCCCAGCGGGTTGACGTAGGCCTGGGAGATCGTGCCGGCGGGGACCGGGAAGGGGTGGTAGCCCAGCTCGGTGGTCTTGTGGGTGAAGATGTCATTCCAGTGGCTGGGCACCAGTGGCGGTGTCGGGAATTCACGGCTGCGTGAACCTTCGAAAGGGTTGCCGCCGGGCATCACCTGGCCCTCGATTACCCCGGCCTTGCCGCTGGTGCCGGCGATGCGCTCGAAGCGGTCGTAGAAGGGTTCGAGTTCGGCGTAGGTCACACCCCAGTCCTGCACCTGCAGGCCCGGCACCAGTTGCTGCTTGCCGTAGCGCTCCACGGTCTTGCTGTACGGCTCGAAGTCGAACGGGTTGAAACGCCAGGACGCGGCGGCCCAGTGGGTACCGGCGCCGCCAACGTTGTTGCCGAGGGTCAGGTTGCTCCACTCGCGCACCGGCAGGGCTTGCTGGCCGGCGTGGTTGCGCACGGTGTAGGTCTCCAGGCGCGGCGGCTGGAGGATTTCCTTGCGGGTGGCCCAGCGCAGTTCGTCGGTGTCCACCGAGGGCGGAAAGTCCGTGGCGGTGTCGCGCCAGGCACCACGCTCGATGGCCACCACCTTGAGTCCGGCCCGGGCCAGTTCCTCGGCGATGATCGAGCCGGACCAGCCCAGACCGATCACCACCACGTCCGCTTTGGCTCTTGTCGTTTTCATCTGTATTCCTTGGGGCGCGCGCAGGCGGGGGCCGGCAGGGCCACGGGGCTGCCTCGCGCAAAATTGGGGGGAAGGTCCGGGTGGACTCAGCCTGCCCGGTCGAGCAGGCTCACCGGCTCCAGGTCGAGCGGCAGGCCTTTCCTGTGCAGATACGGGCGATAGTCGTAGCGGGCGCCGGGGAAGCCGATCAGCCGCCAGCCCACCATGTCGCGGTTGCCGCCATACATGGGGTCGGCCAGGTAGCCTTCGCGCACGTTCTGCAGCAGCAGTGCGAAGAAGTCGGCATCCAGGGGCGCAGTACCGGCTTCCATCGCTCGCAGCAGTGCATCCTGCTGTTCACCGGTCAGGCCGCTGAACGGCCGGGCATGCTGCTGCTGGCAGTACTGACCGAGCCGCGCCAGGCCATCGCGGTAGCGCTGCGCAGGCGTCAGCCTGAACTGCGGCCCTTGCTCGGGCGTTCCCTGCACGTAGGGGCCGAGGCGGTAGGTGCTGGCGGCCTGGCCGTAGGGCCCGGCCAGTTGCCGGTCGATAAACACCACGCAGCCGGCCTGGCTGGCGCTCATGCCCAGTTCGTCCTCGGGGATCAGGCGGTCGAAGATGGCCGCCACTTCCCGGGCTTCGTCTGAGGTGAGGTAGGCTAGGGCGCCGGATTTCGGCGGTTGGGGCAGGGCGTCGGCGTGGGTGCCGCTGGCCCGCGGGCGGTCGCTGGCGAGCACGCCGGCACTGGCGCTGCCGATGGCGCCAAGGGCGCTGATTTGAACGAGTGAGATCAGGGCTTCACGTCGATTCATGTCCATCATCCTCAGGACGTGCGTCGGCCAAGGGGCACTGGCGACGCGTGCGTTATTGTTATGGGGCCGGCCTTGTGGCTGGCGGGGCGAGTCTAGGGGCGCAGCGACGGCCCGCGCCATGACTGTTTTGACGGGTTTCCTTCAAGATTGTCGCAGGCTACTCTTGCCCGACTTCAGCAACGGTGCATCCACGGGGTAGGGCGGGTATGGCTTCAGACGGCAAAGGGCAGGTGCGTGCGGCAGTCACCTTGAGCGATGTGGCGCGCTTGGCCGGCGTCGCGCCGATGACGGTGTCGCGCTACCTCAACCAGCCGGACACCGTGCGCGAACCGACCCGCCTCAAGGTGCGCCGGGCCATCGAGCAGACCGGTTACGTGCACAACCGCCTGGCCGGCGCGCTGAAGTCCAGCCGCACGCGGCTGGTGGCGGTGGTGGTGCCGATGGTCACCAACCCGATCTTCTCCGACACCTTCCAGGCCATCAACGAGCGCCTGATCAAGGCTGGCTACCAGGTGCTGCTGGGCGTCTCGGGCTACCAGACCGAGCAGGAGCAGGAGCTGCTGGAGGTGATCCTCAGCCGCCGCCCGGACGGCATCATCCTCACCGGCACCCTGCACACCAGCCTCAGCCGCAACCGCCTGCGCGCGGCTGGCGTGCCGGTGGTGGAAACCTGGGACCTGTCTGCCGAGCCGATCGACATGCTGGTCGGGTTTTCCCACGAACAGGCCGGGCGCGAGGTGGCGCGGCAGCTGGTGGGCCAAGGCTACCGACGCTTCGCCCTGCTGGCCGTTGACGACCCGCGTGGCTTGCGCCGTGCCGACAGTTTCGTCCAGGCCCTGGCCGAGCAGGGCATCACCGACGTCCAGCGCCAGACCTGGCAGGGCCTGCCGTCCCTGGCCCAGGGTCGTGAAGGCCTGAGCGTGCTGCTCGAGCAGTCCGCCGTCGATAGCGAAGGCCCTTGCGCCGTGGTGTGCACCTCCGACACCATTGCCCAGGGCGTGCTGACCGAAGCGGCCGCCCGCGGCATCGCGGTGCCCGGGCAACTGGCGGTAATGGGCTTTGGTGACATGGCCTTCGCTGCGCACACCTTCCCGGCCTTGTCGACGGTACGTATCGACGGCACCCTGATGGGCGACACGGCCGCCAGGATGTTGCTGGAGCGCCTGGGCGGCGATGCGCAATCGCCCGCGACCGTTGATATCGGCTTCAGCCTGGTGCAGCGCGAGAGCACTCAGACGCTGGAAAGTTAACGTTAACATTTTCACGCTTCGGCAAACTTTTTTCTAAATCCTCTTGTCCTGTATTTCTGGATGCGCTAGGTTTTTTAGCGGAAATGGTAACGATACCATTTGCTGGAATGGACTCAGGACAAGAACAATGTCGAAGATCACCTGTGTTAGAACCCTGCGCCTGCCCGAACGCCCCAAGCTGCTCTGGCTGGAGATCGAAACCGATGAAGGCCTGATCGGCCTGGGCGAAACCTTTCGTGGTGCTGCCACCGTCGAGGCGGCCATCCACGAACTCATCGCCCCAGGATTGATCGGCCGCGCCTCACGGCAGATCGAAGCAATCTCCCTGGAACTCACCACGCCCTACGTCGGTTACCACAGCGCCAGCGCCGAAATCCGCGCCGCCAGCGCTGTGGACATCGCCCTGTGGGACCTCAAGGGCCAGCGCCACGGTATCCCCATCCATGAAGCGCTCGGCGGTGCCTGCCGCGAGCGCATCCGGGTGTACAACACCTGCGCCGGCTACGAATTCAACACCCAGCAGGGTGCCCGCCGCGAGATCAGCGCAAGCGACTGCGCCCAGGGCCCTTATGACGATCAGTTGGCCTTCAGCCGCGACGCCGGCGCCCTGGCGATCAGCCTGGTGGAGGAGGGCTACACGGCCATGAAGATCTGGCCGTTCGACCAGTTCGCCCGCCAGCCCGGGGCCAACACCATCAGCCTGGACGAGGTGCAGAAGGGCTGCGAAGCGTTCCGCCAGATTCGCGCGGCGGTGGGCAACCGTATCGAGATCATGTGCGAGCTGCACAGCCTGTGGGACACCACGGCAGCCCTGCGCATCTGCCAGGCGCTGGAAGCCTTTGACGTGTACTGGGTGGAAGACCCGCTGTGCAAGATGGACGACGCCCAGGCCCTGGCCGACCTGCGCAAGCGTACCCGGGTGCCGATCTGCGCCAGCGAAACCCTGGGCGGCAGTACGGCCTACCGTGACCTGCTCAAGGCCGACAGCCTCGATTACCTGATGCTCGACCTGGTGTGGTGCGGCGGTTTCACCGAAGCGCGCAAGATCGCCGCGCTGGCGCAGGCCTACAACAAGCCGCTGGCGCCCCACGACTGCACCGGCCCGGTGGCGTTGTTCGCCGGCTTGCACCTTGGACTGCATGCGCCCACGGCCGTGCTTCAGGAAGTGGTGCGGGCATCGCTGTCGAGCTGGTATGGCGAACTGGTTACCCAGCTTCCGCAGATCGATGGCGGCTTCGCCCTGGCACCGCAACGGCCTGGCCTGGGCACGGCACTGCGGCCTGAAGTGCGCCTGCGTACCGATGCGATCGTGCGTGAAACCCACTGCTGACTGATTGCTGCGCGGCAGCCTCCCAGGTTGCTCGCGCTTGCAAACCGGTATCGAGAATACAATGAAAAAAATACATTCTCTGCGCCGCTTCATCGCCGAACACCGGCGCCATGAAGTCATTGCCCTGCTGTTCGTGATGATGATCATCAACCAGGGCGACCGCGCCACGCTGTCCATCGCCGGCGCCAGCCTGGCCGATGAAATGGGCCTGGGGCATGCCCAGATGGGCTGGCTGTTCTCGGCCTTCGCCTGGGCCTACATGCTCCTGCAACTGCCGGGTGGCCTGGCCATCGACCGCTTCGGCAGCATTCGCGTGCTGGGGCTGGCGATCGTCGCCTGGTCGCTGTTCACCGGGTTGATTGGCACTGTCGCGATGATGCCGGTGGGCCTGGCCTTCGTCGCCGTATTCGCCCTGCGATTTCTGGTCGGCGCTGCCGAGGCACCGTGCTTTCCGGCCAACAGCAAGATCGTCTCGATGTGGTTCCCCACGGCCGAACGTGGCACCGCGACGGCGATCTTCAATTCGTCCCAGTACTTCGCTGCGGTGGTGTTCACACCATTGCTGGCGTGGGTCTCGACCCGCTGGGGCTGGCCGTGGGTGTTCTATGTGATGGGCGTGGCGGGCGTCGCCATGGGCGTGGTGTTCATTCGCCGGATCAAGGCGCCAGTCGAGCACCCGACGCTGACGGCGGTGGAACTCGAGGCCATGCGCCTGGGCGGGGCCAGCCTGCGCGAGCACGCTAGCAGCCGGCCGCCAGGGCAGGGCTGGCGCGACACCTGGACGCGCGCCCGTGGCCTGCTGCGCCAGCGCATGTTCCTCGGCATCTACCTGGCGCAGTTCTGCATCAGCACGCTGACGTTCTTCTTCCTCACCTGGTTCCCGGTGTACCTGGTGCAGCAGCGCGGGCTGTCGTTGCTGGATGCCGGCCTGTTGGCGGCGGTGCCAGCCATCTGCGGATTTGTGGGCGGGATTACCGGCGGCATGGCTTCGGACTGGATGTTGCGCAAGGGGATGTCGCTGACGTTGGCGCGCAAACTGCCGATCTTCATCGGCATGGCGCTGTCGATGAGCATGATCCTGTGCAACTACGTGGAAACCAACCTGCTGATCGTGCTGTTCATGGCCCTGGCGTTCTTCGGCAAGGGCGTGGGCGCGCTGGGCTGGGCGATCATCGCCGATGTCTCGCCCAAGGACAGCATCGGCATGAATGGCGCGATCTTCAACACCTTTGGCAGCCTGGCCGGCATCGTCACCCCGGTGGTGATCGGCTACATGGTGCAGTCGATGCACTCGTTCAATGGTGCCCTGGTGTATGTCGCGCTGAATGCCGTGGGTGCGTTCGTCAGCTACCTGCTCATTGTCGGCCCGCTGCAACGCCCCGACGACAACTCGAACCCGCAAGACCGCGACCGGCCCGCGCCATCGCTCAAGCCTGCTACTGCGCGCTGACTTTATTACTGACAAGGACAATAACAATGAATACATCAGGACGTACCTCCCGCGCATTGCGCATTGCCGGTTTTGCCCTCGGCCTTGCCTGCACCCCGCTGGTACAGGCGCAGGACCTGCCGCCCAGCGGCCAGCCGCTGACCGAGGTCGCTCGCCTGGACTGGCTGTGCAACGCCGTGGCACTGACTTCCGGTGGTCGCCTGTTCGTCGGCCTGCCGCGCTGGCCAGGCTTCGAGAAAACCCCGTCGATCGCCGAGGTGCTGCCCGACGGCAGCCTCAAGCCGTTCCCGGGCGGGCAGTGGAATGCCTGGGCACCGGGCAAGCCGAGTGCTGCGGCGCTGGTAAAGATCAACACCATCCATATCTTCGACGACGACACCCTGTGGGCCATCGACCAGGGCGAGGATGCCGGGCCCAAAGGCATCAACCCCGGGCAGAAGATCCTGCAGTTCGACACCCGCGACGGCAAGTTGCTGCGCAGCATCAGCCTGCCCGCCAGCGTGTTGCCGGCCGGCGCCCACCTCAACGACCTGCGCCTGGACAGCGAGCATGCCTATGTGACCGACTCGGGCCTGGGCGCGATCATCGTTGTCAACCTGAAAACCGGTGAAGCCGTGCGCCGCCTGGCCGGGCATCCGTCGACGCAGATGGCGCCCGAACGCCGGCCGATCGGTGAAAACGGCCAGCCGCTATTGCTGGCTGACGGCAGCGATCACCAGGTGCATTCCGACCCTATCGAGATCAGCCCCGACGGCCAATGGCTGTACTACCAGCCGCTGAGCGGGCCGTTGTGGCGGGTGCCGACCGCAGCGTTGCGCGACACGCGGATCAGCGAAGCGGAGCTGGGCAAGCAGGTCGAGTTCGTGCATGACACCAGCCCGCTGACTGGCACGGCGATGGACAGTGCCGGCAACGTCTACCTGGGCGAGTATGACCGGCCGCGCGTGTCGGTGTACGCGCCGGACGGCACGCTGCGCGTGGTCGCCGAAGACCCGCGGCTGTGGAACCCGGATGCGATGATCATTTCCGACCAGCGCGAGCTTTATATCCCGGTGCCGCAGAGTGCGCGCTTGGCCTCCAACCGTGGTCCTGGCGGCCAGGACGCGATCGTGCGGCCATTCATGATCTACAAGGTGCAACTGCCGGCAGCCCTGGGGGGGCGCGAGAAAGTCCCGGCCGTGGTCGGCAAGCCGCTGACCACCGTCGCCCGCTGATCCACTTACCCCATTAACCCACTTGATGCACTTGCGAGCCCCTGCGGCTCGCGAGCAGGGCGCCCCTGCGCCCGCATTCAGCCAGCCCTGCGCAAACACGCACAGGGCACCAACCAGGAGATGTACCGATGAAAACAACAATGACCATCGCCGCCTTGTCCCTTGCCTTTGCCATGGCGACTTCTGCCCAGGCCGCCAGCCCGGCGCCGACGGTGGTGGCCCAGGAAAACCTGTCCACCGCCGCTGCCCTGCAGTTGACGCAGCAAGCCACCGAGCTGGCCGCCAGCCGGGCCATGAAGATCTGCATCGCGGTCACCGATGCCGACGGCCACCTGCTGGCCTTCACCCGTATGCAGGGTGCATATGCCGGCTGCGTCGAGGCCTCGATTGCCAAGGCCACCTCGGCAGCGCGCTTTGCCATCAACACCATCACGTTCTATGACCTGGCGCGCAAAGAGAACCTGGCCATCGGCACCATCCCCGGCATCCTGCCGGCAGTGGGCGGGGTAGTGGTCAAGCACGGTGGCAATGTGGTCGGCAGCGTTGGCGTAAGCGGTGCCACCGACCTGACCGAGCAGAAACTCGCCGAAGACGTGGCGGCGACCTTCCGCTGATGGCCGTGGCCCTCTGTGCGAATGCGCGGAGGGCCAATCTGGATCGATTGAAAAGGAATTGCAGATGAACGTTTATTTCCGGCGCCTGCTCCTGGCTGGCCTCACTCTGTTTGCTGCGCCATGGGCCCAGGCCAGTGAAGGCACTGCCTTGCGTGGCACCACTCAGCTGTCCCTGGGCGGCGCGGCAGCGCTGCTCGACAGCGCCGTGGCCAAGGCTCGCGCCGAAGGCACTCACCCGTGCATCGCGGTGACCGACACCAATGGTTACCTGCTGGCCTTCAAGCGTATGGACGGCGCCGCCCCAGGCTGCATCGAGGCGGCGATCAAGAAGGCTAACTCGGCGGCGATCAACGACGTCGACACCGTGGTGTTCTACGACCTGGCGCGGCAGAAGAACCTGCAGCTGGGCAGCATTCCCGGGATCCTGCCCGCCGTCGCCGGGGTGGTGATCCGCCAGCAGGGCCAGGCAGTCGGTGCCTTGGGCGTGGCCGGCGGTGCCAGCGATGACCAGGAGCAACGCATGGCCACGGAGCTTGCGCGTGCCTTCGAGAAAACCCTGCCTGTCAGCCACCCTTGATCGAGGTTCGTGATGAACAGTCCTGTACGTTCCCTTGATGTGGTCGAGGGCGCTTATGCCAACGACTACGGTCTGCTCAAGCCGTCGCGCATGCCCAACGCACTCAGCGTGGCCGGGCTGGCGGCGACTCTGGTGGCCGCCCTCTATTGTGGTTGGGGCAACCATACGTTGCCAGATTTCGCCGCCTGGTCGAGCACGCTGTGGATGTGCGTCGCCTTGTTCAGTGCGGCGCTGATCACCCCCAGGGCGTTCGCCCCGGGCTTTCTGCTGTCGTTGCTGCCGTTCCTGATTGCCTGGCGCGTGGCGGCGATGAACGATGCACTTGTCATGGTCTGGGTCGCGAGCATCGCCGCCGTGCCGTTGCTGTTGCAGTTCGCCGACTGCGTGCTCGGCGACCTGCGTCGTGATCGCAAGAAGCCAGGGGCCTGGCTGGGGTTGCTGTTGTGGCAGGCGACGATCGTGCGCATGTACTTCGGCCTGAACGAGCTGTGCCACAGTTCCGAGAAGATCTTCGCCGGGCTGGGCTGGTTCCATCGCTTGGAGACGGGCTTCCAGGGCTTTGGCCTGGGTGAGGTCGCGGCGTACTTCGTGGTGCTGGGCGGGCTCATCGAGTTTGCCAGTGCCGTCAGCGTCGGGCTGGGGTTGTTCGCACGGCTGGGGGCATTTGTGAGCCTGGTGTATTTCCTGGTAGCTACGGTCGGTTTCGGCGGTGAGTGGAGCCGGGGCTATGCCTGGGCTTCGCCGGGCGGGGGCGGCTGGGAGTACGTGATGCTGCTGATGGTGGTGTTTGCCGGGGTGATGGTGACCGGGGCCGGCAAGTTCTCGCTGGATGGTTGGTTGTTGCGTCGGGGCTGGATGCCGCGTCGCTTGATGTGGTTGGCATTCAACGTTAAGGGTGCCAGTCCCCGCGAGTAGAGAAGGCAAGCGGAGTAGGCGAAACTTGCACAGCCATGGCAGACTCCGCACCTTTTGTTAGTGGATGTTTCCAGGTGGACAAGATTGACCGTCGCCAAGGCATGGCGGATGTCGCCCAACTGGCTGGCGTCAGCCTGAGTACCGTCGACCGTGTGTTGAACGAGCGCGGCAGCGTTTCCGACAGCAAGCGTCGCAAGGTGCTGCAGGCAGCCCAGGTGTTGGGGCTCAAACGCCTGCTGCCGTCTGCGCTGCATGGCTTGCTGCGCTTTGCTCTGATTAAGTTGATCGTCATTCGGTGAGATGAAAATTTGCTGGCGAGGCACCATGTTAAAACGGCCGTGTCCCAAAGGCGTGTGGCCGGCGACATACATCGAGGTGTGTTTTTCCAGAGGCCTGAAGACTAAAAGGAATCAACAAATCTCATCCAGATGCTAAGGAAATGTACGCTCCCTTGTGGAACACCAAGGGGGCTCTACCGTGATCGGTGAATGCAACGACTTGTCCAAGGATGACATGGTGGTCGCCTGCATCGATTTGGCCAAAAAGCTCACATTCAAGATGAGCAGAACACCCATAGAACACTGGGGCTCCCCCGGCCCCGCAGGTATGTTCGACTGCGGCGAACTTCTCCTCACCACTTCTGGCGAATCTGTTAGATAAGTCGATTTGTTCGGCGGCCAAGATGTTCACCGCGAAATGAGACGCTTGGCTGAATACCTCATAGCTAGAGGAGCGCTTGTCGATGCTCCACAAGATGAGGGCCGGATTTAACGATACGGAGCTGAAGCTGTTCGCCGTAACGCCCACCTTTCTGCCTGCTAGAACTGCGGTCATGATGGTTACCCCAGTTGGAAAATTACCAAGCGCATTTCTAAATGCGCGGGGATCTATTTGGGGGGGATACTTGAGTTTGGTTACTGGCGAGCTTTGCATCGGCGTGTTCCTTCGCGCTGCTGATATTGTTGGCACAATTTATCCATGGCGGGCCTCCAGGTGCATATCGTGGGATGCGCCTGGAGGCTTTTCGTCACGCCCAGCCCAGTTGCTTACCCGCGTGGCTGTCGTTCCACACCTTCGTCACCTCGGCCACTTTGCCGTCCTTCAACCTCATGACGAAAACGTAGTCCGAAATTACTGGTCTGCCGGTGGCTGGTACAGGTTCATTGATACCAGTGTGAGTCCCGCAGAACCGAGCAAACGCGATAACGGTTTGACGCTTTTCATCAGTCGCAACGTTGACCAGTTCGTAATGTGCGTCCGGCAAAATTTCGAGAAGATGCGGCATCGAGTCGCTATATGCTTCAACTGTTTTCATCGCCTCAAGAGACTCAGCTTGAACGTTGAATACAGCGCCGTCGTGGCAGTAATGGCGGCACTCCTTCCATCCTTTGCCAGACTCACAGACTTCAAAGAATGCCATGGCAGTTTCGGCGATAGTGCTCATGAGGTAGTCCTTCCAGTGAGTGATCAGATGAGAGAGTCTGCATATGCAGCCGAGCTCGAGTTCGCTGTACTACTCAAGGCGTTGAAGCCCGAGGAGCGACGCTCGGTACTGCCCTTGAGGTAAGCGAGCGGGTCTTCAAAATCGCGGACATAGCCCATGGCGAAGCATCCACACTGGTAGCCCATCAGCTTCAGCAAATCGTCAGGGAGAGTACGAGCTACTTCTGGTGGGGTGGCCAGATACTGGTTTTCTTCTTGGCGTACCCAGCCTACCGCGTAGGTGATGTTCAAGGCCTGGCGAACCTTGTCGCTCTTGTTCTCACCAGCGCCGTGGTAGATCTTGCCGGTGTAGAGCAAGACGGAGCCCTTCTTCATTTCCGCTGGAATGCCAGCTGTCGGAGAGTACTTCTGGCCAGGCCCGGCGAACTGGCTGTCTGGAACGATACGAGTAGCACCGTTTTCGGCGGTGTAATCCGTCATCGCCCACAGCGTATTGCACTGAACCTCGTAGTCGTTCGGGAACTGGAAAAAGTCCCAGGCCAGCTGATCCTGATGCAGCACCTGGGCGGGCGAACCCGGATGTACAGAGATCACTTGTGTCAGGTGCAACTGGAAGGTTGAAGCCTTACTCAAGTGTATAGCAGCCACCCCAACCACCAAAGGATTCATGATCAGATCACGCGAGGTTTCCGAGCGGAGGATCATTGCGCCGGTACGCTGGGTAGAGAACCCTACAAATTTATCCTCTCCGAAAGGCGTGGTGTCGATGTACGGGCCCATCTCAGCGGCGACCTTGTCCATGACATCAGCGCTCACGAGTTCATCGATCACGACGTACCCATGCTCTTTCAAGGAATTACTGACTTCTTCGATGGTGGCGGTATTGGGCAAGCGGTTAATGAGCATTTTGATTTCCTCTTTGAATGCAGTGAAGGGACTGGGTTACGCCAACTGGCGCAGTGCCTCGTAGCGAACGGGATGTCGGGTTCGGAAACGCTCCGCTACCCAGAAGCCAAAGGCGAAGGTGGCCAGGAGAAACGAGACGACAAAGATCGAAACCGTTTTTGCACTATCGCCACCTATGAGATCGGGCAAGTTGGAAACGGCGACCCAAAGGCATCCCAGGATGCCCAGCAGACCTGCTGAAGGCGCGATGAGGGTCTTCCAGACTTGCCCCCGAACCTGCTCCCGCCGGAAGAACACCACCACCGCCGCGCAGGTCAGAGAGAGGATGGCCATATAGCCAAGTGTTCCGGCCATGGCACCCCATGCATAGATCTGGCTTGCCGGGTCAGCACCTATGGCTATCAGTAGGGCAAAGGCGATGACGCTGAAGAGTGACAGTACGATTGACGAAACGTGTGGGGAGCCATGCTCCGGGTGGACGCTGGAAAAACGGTCATTCAGTACACCGAACCTTCCAAGGGTGTACTTGTAGCGCACTACGATGTTGTGTAGTGACAGAGCACAGGCGAACAGGCTGGTGATCAGCAGCACATGCATCACGTCCATGAAGAGGACGCCGAAGTAGTGCTCGGTGACTGCGAGGTACATATCAGCACCGTGTGCCTCAGAGAACGCTGTGATGTTGTCCTTGCCGATAGAGCTGACCGCACACCACATTGAAATCACATAGAATGCTCCAACCAGAAGCACCGCTGTGTAGGTGGCTCGCGGGATTGTACGGTCGGGGTCTTTAGCTTCCTCTCGGTAGATGACGGTGGACTCAAAACCGATGAAACTGAAAATGGCGAACAGAATTCCCAGTCCTGGGGAGCCCGAGATGATGTTGTCGAGATGGAAGGATGCGCTCTCCAGACCGGTAGGGCCTTTATCGAGGATTACTGCGATATCAACCAGGATGACGACGGCGATCTCCAACACCAAGGCGATACCGAGGAACTTAGAGCTCAGTTCAATATCTCGATAACCTAGGCAAGCGATGACGCCAACCGCCATGAGGGAGTAAACCCACCAAGGTACTGATACTCCCAAGAAGTCGTTCACAACGGCGGCGGACGTGTAGCCGATATAGCCCTGCAGCGCGACAAGGATGAGGGCATAGGAAACCACGGCGAGGGTCGCCGAACCCAAGCCTACTGAGCGTCCCAGACCTTTTTGAATAAAGGCATAAAACGCCCCCGCATTGGAGATGTACTTGGACATCGCAACGAAGCCTACCGTGAAGAGAAACATGATCACGGTTGCGATGAATGCATCCACCGGAGCGGCGATGCCGTTACCCAGCGACACCATCAGCGGTGTGTTGGCGACCATCACGGTCAAGGGGGCTGCGGTGGCCACGACCATCATCACGATGGGGGTGACGCCAAGCGACCCCTTTAATTTTTGCTTCTCAACCTCTCCCATGGGAGCCTCCTCAATCTTTAGCTATCAGGTCATGAGTGCATGGACAGAGGCTGGATGCCTGCCACGACGCTGATGTCAGTATCGAGAAATCCCCTCCAGTAAAACTTGTTTTGATATGACAACTCGTTGTCTTCAGTCCACAAGCCAATGAACCGAAATAGCGCATCGAGCACGGGGATGGTGCGCTTTTGTCCCCTCGATATTCCCGGAGCCTTGTCCGGTTGGGCTTACGTGGGGTGGTATACGAGTTGCATAGTCAGGAATGCTTGGCTCTGTAACGATGGAGGTCTGAATGTACCGATCCACTGCTCAAGATTCCTCAAGACCCGCGACCGTGATGGGGGCTGTGGTTTCTGGATTCGCGTCTTTCCTGCGCCTTCAGGGCGCAGAGGCTGAAGACATATTCGAGCGCTCTGCGATAAATCCGGACGTGCTTGGTGACCCTAATCAACCCATTTCGCTGCCGGCCTTTCTCAAGGCTGTTGATACGGCGGCGACGTTAACGGAGAACGATAATTTCGGTCTCTGGCTGGGTAATCAGTACCGTCCCGAGTACCTGGGGTTATGGGGATATGTTGGGCTTTCGTCTGCAACACTCGGTGATGCCTTATTGAACATGAGCCGATTTTTCCCCGAGTTTCAGAGCCGTAGTTTTTTCAAGGTCAATCATTTCCAGGGCAAAGTTCGCCTGGAGTATGGGTTGTTGGACAGCACTATCATCAGTCGCCGCCACGATGCTGAGATGACGCTTGGGAACGTCTTCAATGTGATGCGTAGGGCTTTAGGTGAGCGCTGGGCACCCTTGGAGGTTCACTTCAGTCATGCTAGGCCGGAGTGCTGGCAGGATCACCAGAAGGCTTTTCGGACAGACGTGCGATTCGAACAGTCGTCGAATGCGATCATCCTCAATGCTTCTGATCTCTCCCGAGCGATGCCTGGGGCTGACCCGCAACTGCTTTTGATCGCACAGCAGAGTTTTGGTGTACTGCGGGTCGCAGGCTCAGTTCGGCTAACGACAGCCGAGCGAGTACGCTCTGAGATCATCGATTCGATTCCAGGAGGAGTGCCGCGTATTGAGCAAGTTGCTGACCGATTGGGGATTCCCGTGTGGACGCTGACTCGTCAACTCAAGGATGAAGGGCAAACTTTTTCGGGCTTGTTCGACTCGGTACGCAAGGAGATGGCCTACTACTACCTCGAAAAGACTGCGATCAACATATCGAAGCTCGCCGAGCTTCTTGGATATACAGAGACGTCTAGTTTCACCCATGCGTTTAATCGTTGGACTGGTGAATCGCCGAAACGCTGGAGGGATCAAGCTCGCTACGCCGAATCCTTAGGGGAATAGCAGGTATCAGCTCACTCTTCTTCAGTCCTACGCCTCGAGTGAATGTGGCCTCTTTCCAACAGGGAAAATCCGAGAGCTGTGAGCTCCTGCCCTTGCGATGACGCCGGCTCATAGGCACTGAGATAAGAAAGCCTTTCCCCTGCTCGTCGATTCAGCCAGGAGCGGGATTTACCCATCGACTGCATCACCCTGAGATCCCTTTCCAATGTTTTCACCACTCGCCGTTGTAGCCAAAGCCCCTTTGGCGGGCCTACTAGCGAGAATCCAACAAAAAGTAGTCCCAGGCCAGCTACGATACCTAAGTCGGTAGTTAGGGACTGATCCACCGCGAACGTCATGTAATTACTCGGCTGTATGGTTACCGCAAAGGTAAGGCAGAAGCCAAGACCATAGGGTGTCAGAGCAGGTGAGGTCATTGCCATAAGGCCTAGGAAAAGTGGCCCGGCCAGAACCACCATCAGCGCTAGGAAATGATTCGGGCCCTGGGCAAGCAGTGGCAGCACTATCAAAACGACAATAGGCACCGCTAATGCCACTCCGACGATAAGTCTCCGCACGATCAACGTCGGCGCTGGAGCTGCAGCGAACATTTGCGAAAAGAGCGTTGGAAGAACCATCATCATGATCAGTGTAGCAGGCCCATCCGACGATACCCAAAGCGTCGCCGCTGCCATGAAAACAAGGCTATTCCGAGTCGCTGATCTTGCAGCCGCGTGCCAATCACGATGACGCTTCAAGCGTTTACCTGGATGAGAGCACGGCTCGCCATTGGGAGAGGATTGAGTAGCTTCGAGTATGCTCAGCAGTGCACCGGTGAATGCTTGAAATGCATCGTTTAGACCGGCGTCAAGCCACTCCTCAGCAACAACCTGCATTTTCTCTAGTAGCGTTCTCAGCCCAATAGTTTGGCTGTTGGAATCAAGCTCAGAAACTCTGGTCAGTTCTTTCGCAAATAACTCGGTGATGTCTGTGAAGGCCTGGCTGGTAGCGCCATCCTGCTCACTGAGCAAACGCTGAACTGTGTGGCCACTGGCCGCTAGCGTGAGCGCGTTTTGGCACATCCGCAGTGCCCTTGGTACGCTGTTCGCCAGTTCATACCTGCCTGCGTTTGAATCATCATTTATCTGCGTAACCAAGCTGATTATTTCAGTGCGCTCCTTATGAAGCGTCGCTTGATCTTCAGGGGTATGAACGAGCGTTTGGGCGTACCCTAAGCATGCCAGATGCAGACGACGGGCGTGGCCGGTAAGCAGTGCTTCAACCTTGAAGGGAAAGAAAAAAACACTGGCTAATGTCGCGCAGCTCGCCCCAACAAGTACCTCTGTCAGGCGTGCCCGAACCACCAGAAAAATCGACTCACTGGTCGTGATGGTGGGGTCGGCCATGGCAAACATCACGATAAGGACGGCGGTTACGGATACTAGAGCCGTGCCAAAGATGAAATTTACGTGGCGCTCCGTTGAGGCAACTGCAGATGTGATCGCAACACAAACGGTCAACGCGCCGATCGCAAGGCTGGGATATGGCAATAGGTTGTTCAGGATGAGCACAGCAACACAAGCTCCGAGGGTTGAGCCGATCACTAGGCACATAGCCTTCTCGATCACTAACCCTGTCTCAGGCCGAGCCTGCAACATCATCGACGCAACCATGGCCCAAAACGGCTTGTCGAGATCCAAGCTCATCGACACAGCGAGTGCCAATGTGACTGCTGACAGCCCTTTGGCTGCAAAGAGGACGCTGCGCAGGCTGGGTTGCAAGTAATGAGTCAGGATCGCTTTCATAAGTTCACGACTCGCGAAAGCGATGGCGAAAGCTTCACCGAAGCGTTCATCCCGGCGCTTAATCGTGTCCCATCGGGAACTGAATCGAGTTTGATATCGACAGGAATACGCTGTGCCAGTCTCACCCAGTTAAAGGCCTGCTGCACTTGGGGTAATAGCATCGGATCAGCTTGCGTATTCGAGTTCGCTACCCCTTTTGCGATGCTTATCACGTGCCCCTTAAGCGGCTTACCTTCGCTCATCAACCTCACATCAGCAGCATCCCCCTCGCTGATGCCGGGCAATTTAGTTTCTTCAAAATAGGCGGTGACGTAAAACGAGCCGTCTTTGATTAGAGAAAATGCTGGGCCGCCCTGAGTAACGTAGTTCCCCTCTTGCAGTTTGACGTTTGTGATAGTTCCGTCAGCAGGGGCTGTCACTCGTGTGCGGGCAAGGTTGATCCGAGCTGTCTCCCATTGTGCTTTGCTAATCTCATAGGCGGATTTCGCTATCAAAACTTGTGATCGTGCATTGTCTAGATCCTCCGCACTGATGGCGTTGATCTTAGCGAGAGGGACACGCCGTCGTTCTTGAACTCGAGCAAGTTCCCAAGCATGCTTGGAGTGTTCCATCTTGGCCTTTGCTTCATCCAGGGTGGCTTGATAACGAGCCTCATCGATTTCAAAAAGCACATCGCCTGTCTTCACCATTTGGTTATCTCTCACATGGAGCTTGGTGACCCAACCCGCGACGTCCGGTGCAACGATCACCACATCAGCTCTCACTCTGCCATCGCGTGTCCAAGGTGACTGGCGATAGTGATTCCATACCCACGCCCCCGAAAAAACGGTTGCCGTTGCAATCAATAGCGTCATGGTGACTCGCAATGCGCCGTTCATTTCAGATCCCCGTCCAGGAATGCCACTGTTGCTGCGACGTAGCAGACGAATAGCGAAAGCCCCAGCCATGAACGCCTGAGCGTCCAGTGTTTGAGCAGTGTGTGAGGAACCAGCAACTGGGTGATCACCGTTAACCCGCCCGCGATGAGGGCGCATAACACCATCGGGCTGACCAGGAGGCCGGCAACTGAAAATTCTCGAAGCATGCATCACTCTCAGGGCGTGTACCACAATACGGTAACTGTATCGTCAATTGCCTCGTACCGCAATGTGGTACAGTGCTCGAAAATTGGAGGTGCCGATGGACGTAGTCAATCAACAAGGCGGAAACGAAGAGAAAGGCGGCGGAATTCAGGTCATCGCTCGAGCTGCCAAGATCATGTATTTACTAGGGAAAAAACCTGATGGTCTGAGCCTTGGGGATATTGCTCAGGAGGTAGGGCTACCTCGCTCGACTGTGCAACGGATCGTCGGTGCGCTTGAAGAGGAGGGAATGATTCGAAGTGAGGGTATTGGCGGGATTCGCCTGGGTGCAGGCCTCTTGAGACTCGTTACCTACGCTCACGCAGATCGAATCACTGTCCTTCGACCATGGTTACATCGGCTAAGCGAAGCAGTTGACGAGACCGTTGTGTTATCGAGGCCCAATGGATTGCAGCTGGTGATTGAGCATCGAGTTGTAGCTGACCGAGAGCTGCTAGTGATGCCCCGGTTAGGCCAACTGGATAAGCCGCTTTATGGTACGTCTGCTGGTCGGGCGATTATGGCCTTGTATAGCGACGAAGAGTTAGGTGTCTTGTTTCAAGGCCAGGGCAGCAGGGAACCTGACTCGGGTTCGGTTGCGAAAATCTTCAAGCAAGTGGGCCTAATTCGAGATACTGGCGTGTCATGTGACCACGGCGAGCTAATGGAAGGGATTACCACGACTGCCGTTGCCCTAGACACAGTGTTGGGTCGGTTCGCTATTTCCATGCCTATCCCGACCTTCCGTTTTGAAAAAAATCGGGAAATTTACATCCGGGAATTGCTTCACTGTAAAGCTGGAGTGAGCAAAGAAATCGCCTGCACGGGGTGACCAGCGCTTGCAGTGGCTGAGTCACCCAGTCACTTTAAGTTTTTTTAGAACTCCCGTAACCAGCGGAGCTTGGGTAAGTGTGCTTCCGTTAGGCGTGGTACAGCTCGTTCTAGCCGAAGGCCATCCGCATGATCGTCGTCTGCCACAACAGCGGCCCCAGCCAGGCCCTTGACGCCGAGTTGGCCTTCTTGATCACCGCCTCGATGTAGCCTGGGGCGGCACCGTCCATGCGCTTGAAGGCCGGCCGGTAACCATTGGCGTCGGTCACCGCGATGCACTGGTATGCCTGGGCGTCGCCGGGCGGGGGCAGTTGGGAATACGTGATGTTGCTGATGGTGGTGTTTGCCGGGGTAATGGTGATTGGGGACGGCAAGTTCTCGCTGGATGGCTGGTTGTTGCGTCGGGGCTGGATGTCGCGTCGGTTGATGTGGCTGGCATTCAACGCTAACGGCGCAAGTCTGCGCGGGTAGGAGTGGAAAGCGGAGTAGGCGAAACTTTAGCAGGCATGGCAGACTCCGCACCTTTGGTTACTGGATGTTTCTAGGTGGACAAGATTGACCGTCGCCAAGGCATGGCTGATGTCGCCCAATTGGCCGGCGTCAGCCTGAGTACCGTCGACCGTGTGTTGAACGAGCGTGGCAGCGTTTCCGACAGCAAACGTCGCAAGGTGCTGCAGGCAGCCCAGGCGCTGGGGCTCAAACGCCTGCTGCCTTCTGCGCTGCATGGCTTGCTGCGCTTCGACTTGCTGCTGGTAGACAGCGCCACCGATCATTACCGGCGCCTGGCGGCTGCCTTTGTCAAACAGGCGCAGATGCACCGCTCGCGGCTGGTGCTGCAGCGCCATGTCTGGCAGGAACGCGATCCTCAGCAACTGCTGGATCTCATCAACCAGCCCAGGGTGCCGCGCCAGGGGTTGATCGTGGTTGCCCAGGACACCCCACAGGTGCGTGAAGCCCTTAGTGCGCAGGTCGCTGCCGGCGTGCCGGTGATACTGGTAACCAGCAGCCTGCCCGGGCTGGAAGGGGTGATCTACGCGGGGATCGACAACCATGTCGCCGGCCGCGCTGCCGGGCGGCTGATGAGCCAATGGGTTGCCCCGACCCATGGCCGTGTGCTGCTGGTCACCAACTCATTGCTCTATCGCGCCCATCAGCAGCGTGTACAGGGCTTTCTCGAGGTCATGGCCGAGCGGGCGCCGCAAGTCGAGGTGCTCGGCCCGGTGGAGTGCTTCGACGACAACCAGCTCAATGCCGCAACGATCAGCGAGTATCTGGCTCAGGATGCTGGGGTGGTCGGGCTGTACACCACCGGCAGCGGCTCGACGGGTGTGCACCAGGCGCTGTCCGGCCATGCCGGGCGGCTGGTCTGGATCAGCCATGAGGCGACTGCGCAGCATGCCGACATGCTCCGCGCAGGGCTGCTGTCGCTGGTGCTCGATCAGGACCCTGAAGGGCAGGCCGAAGCCGCCATCCAGCAACTGCTGTACGCCAACGGTGACTTGGACGCACCGCCACAGGTGTGGCCGCAGCTGCGTATGGTGATCGACGAGACCCTCCCGCCTGCCACGTGTTGAAGCTATTTTGACGTAAACACGTCAACGCTTCGATGGCGCGGCGTTATGTCGCGCCATAGACTGGCCCCGCTGTGATCGGCAGGTTGCCAGGTTCACTCCCCAGTACACCGCGTTTTTCGTTCATCCGCCCAGATCCCCATCGCCCCTGACGAGCCTGTCTGTGCTCGCCGTGTGCCTTTGCGCGCCCGAAATTCCGCGACCTGCCGCACGGATCCCCGTGATTGTCGATAAGGAGAACTCCATGAAACGTAGGGACGCCTTGCGTTCAATGGGTGCGTTGTTCGCCGCCGCTGGCCTGGCCAAGGTCGGCGCAGTGGAACTCAAGTCGGTGCCGCCGGAAACCGGTCTGAACCGCGAAATGCTGCCATCGCCGGTGATGAGCGGCGGCCAGGGCAATGTGTTCAAAGGCCAGGCCCGTGCCACCCTGACTGCCGTGTTCGACCGCCTGATTCCCCATGACGAGCTTGGTGCTTCGGCCAGCGAAGCCGGCTGCGTGGATTACCTCGACGCGCAGATGAGCGGCCCCTATGGCGAGTCGAAGGACCTGTATCTGGAGCGCCCGCTGCAGGCCGACGAGTCTGCGCTGATGGGCCTGACCATCAGCCTGCGCAGCCGCCGCGACTACACCCTGGCCGGCCTTGCGTTCATCGACCAGCACGCCCGCCAGCTGCACGGCCGCGCCTTCGCCGAACTCGACGGCGAGCAGATGGACGCTATTTTGCGCCAGCTGGACGAAGGCCGCCTGGACTGGGAAGGCGCCGGCAGCGGCAGCCGCCTGTTCGAATTCCTGCTGCTGAGCGTGCGCGAAGGTTACTTCGCCGACCCGCTCTACGGCGGCAACCGCGGCATGGTCGGCTGGAAGCTGGTGGGCTTCCCCGGCGCTCGCTACGACTACCGCCAGTACATCGATCGTCGCGGGCAGGACCTGGGCCTGACGCCCATCAGCCTGATCCCGGTGAGCTGAGGCCAGAGGAAACCAACATGGCAATTACACGTAAAAAAGCTGACGTAGTCATCGTCGGCCTGGGTTGGGCTGGCTCGCTGATGGCCGAAGAACTGACCCGCGCCGGGCTGGAAGTGGTGGCGATCGACCGCGGCCCGTGGCTCGACACTTCCACCGACACCCCGCCTGCCGTCGACCCCGACGAGCTGCGCTGGACCATCCGCCGCGAGCTGCTGCTGCAGCCGGGCGATTACACCCTGACGTTCCGCAACCACTCCGGCCAGACCGCGGTGCCGACCCGCGAGCTGAAAGCCTTCCAGATGGGCAAGTCGGTGGGCGGTGCGGGCTTCCACTGGGCCGGCATGGCCTGGCGCTTCTCCGAGTGGGACTTCCGTGTGCGCTCGGCCACCCTAGAGCGTTATGGCGCGAGCAAGCTCAAGGGCCTGGAACAGGTACAGGACTGGGGCATCACCTACGCGGATCTTGAGCCGTTCTACGATCGCTTCGAACGCATCGCCGGCATCTCCGGCATTGCCGGCAACCTGAACGGTGAGATCCGCCCCGGCGGCAACCCGTTCGAAGGGCCGCGCAGCCGCGAATTCCCGACGCCTGCGCTGAAGGATTCGCGGCTGATGCAGATGTACCGTGACAGCACCGCGCAGATGGGCCTGCACCCGTTCTACATCCCGGTAGCTCACGTTGGCGCGGCCTACGTCAACCCGCTGGGCGTGAGCATGGCGCCGTGCACCTACTGCGGCTACTGCATGTTCCATGGCTGCGGCAACTACTCCAAGTCTTCGCCCCAGGCCTGCGTGATCCCGGCACTGATGCGGCGCAAGAACTTCACCCTGATCACCCAGGGTTATGTGACGAAAATCCACAAGGCCGAAGACGGCAAGACCGCCACCGGCGTCAGTTACTTCGACGAGCAGGGCCGCGAGGTCATTCAGCCTGCCGATATCGTCGCACTGTGCTCGTTCACCTACGACAACGCCCGCCTGATGCTGCTCAGCGACATCGGCAAGCAGTACGATCCGGTCAGCCAGACCGGCACCATCGGCCGCGCCTACAACTACCAGACTTGCGCAGGCGCCCACGTGTGGTTCGAGGACGAGACTCTCAACCCGTTCATCGGTGCCGGCGGCCTGGGCATCCAGGTGGACGACTACAACGGCGACAACTTCGACCACAGCCAGCTCGACTTCATCGGCGGTGCCGGCTTGCTCACCGTTTCCCGCGAGGGCATGCCGATCGGCCGGGCAGGGCTGTTGCCTCCGGGCAGCCCGCGTTGGGGCAAGGGCTTCAAGCAGACCTACAAAGACAACTACCAGAACTACGGGATCATCTTCGGCCAGGGCACCTCGATGCCGGCCCGCGATGCCTACCTGTCGCTGGACCCCAACTACAAGGATCGCTGGGGCACGCCGCTGCTGCGCATGACCTTCGACTGGAACCAGAACGACCGCAACATGGCCCGCTTCATCGAGCAGCGCGCCGTCGACATCGGCAAGAAGATGGGTGCCAAGCACGTGCACACCTTCAACTCGGCCGCCAAGGCGTGGAGCCCGTACGACGAGAACTCCAACCACACCCAGGGCGGCATGGTCATGGGCGAAGACCCGCGTACCAGTGCGGTCAACACCTACCTGCAGAGCTGGGACGCGCACAACGTGTTCGTGGTCGGCGCTTCGGCGTTCCCCACTAACGCCGGCTACAACCCCACCAGCACCGTGGGCGCCTTGGCCATCCGTACGGCGCGGGCGATCCATGAGAAGTACCAGCACAACCCCGGTTCCCTGGTGTGAGGCCTGTCATGATCAACAAGAAAACCGCCCTGATCGGCGGCGGCGTGGTGGCCCTGGCCGGCGCCGTGATGCTCGGCCTGGTGATCCAGGCCAACTCCACCGCGCGCTCGCAGGTGGCCGATGACAGTGTGCGCCTGAGCGACTTCAAGTCCACTGACGCGGCACTGATCAAGCAGGGCGAGTATGTGATGCGCGGCGCCGACTGCGCGGCCTGTCACACGGCCAAAAGCGGCGACTTTGCCGGTGGCTACGTGATCGGCACGCCGTTCGGTGACATCCAGTCGTCGAACATCACCCCCGATCGTGAAACCGGCATCGGCAATTACACCCAGCGCGACTTCTTCAATGCCGTGCGTCAAGGGCAGGGCCGCCATGGCCTGTTGTTCCCGGCCATGCCGTACACCGACTACACGCGCATGAGCGACGATGACCTGCGCGCATTGTGGGCGTTCTTCAGCACGCTCGAGCCGAAGGCGCACAAGGTCGACGAACTGGTCGGCATGAACTTCCCGTTCAACCAGCGCCTGTTGATGGCGGGCTGGAACTGGATGTTCTTCGACAACAAGTCGTATGTCCTGGACCCGGCGCAAAGCCCCGAGTGGAACCGTGGCCGCTATCTGGTCGATGGCGCTGGCCACTGCGCCGCCTGCCACAGCCCACGCAACGCCCTGGGCGGGCCAATCGCTGCCCAGGCGCTTCAAGGTGACCTCCTCGGCACCTGGTTCGCGCCGAACATCACCAACGACCCGCACCAGGGCTTGGGCGACAGCAGTGTCGAGCAGATCGTCGACTACCTGAAGACCGGCAGCGACGGCGTTGCCGTGGCCAGCGGGCCGATGGCCGAAGCGATCGAGAACTCCACCCAGCACCTGACCGACCAGGACCTGCGCGCCATTGCGGTGTACCTCAAATCGTTGCCCGGCAACCCGCAGCCAGCACCGGCAGCGCTGGCCGGTAATGATGCCCGTATGCAGCGTGGTGGCCAGGGTTACGAGGTGCATTGTTCGGCCTGCCACGGCACGGCGGGCGAGGGTGTGAGCCACATGATCACCGGATTCGCCGGCAACAAGGCGATCCTCGCGGACAACACCGACACGTTGACCAGCGTGGTGCTGGGCGGAGCGCGGGCGGTGCATACCCATACCTACGTCACCGGTGCGGGGATGCCGGCGTTCGACTGGAAGCTCAGCGACGTCGAAATTGCCGACATTCTCACCTTTGCACGCAACAGCTGGGGCAACAGTGCGCCGGCAGTGACGGCGGAGGAGGTGGCGGAGATGCGCAAGCAGCTCGACTTGCCGCAGCAGATGCGCGCCAGCGTTCAGTAAATACCAGGTCCGGCCCTATCGCCGGCAAGCCGGCTCCTCCAGATCTTGTAGGAGCCGGCTTGCCGGCGATAGGGCCCTGACAGGCACCACACCAATAACAAAGAGAACATGATGTTTACTTTCAAATACCGCGTACTGCTGGTCGCCATGGCTTGCGCTCAAACGGCCCACGCCGCCGATCCCTTCGCCAGCGATTCCCCCTGGGCCCTGGGCGACTGGAACGGCACCCGCACCACCCTGGCCGAAAAAGGCATCGACTTCGAATTCGCCTACGTCGGCGAATTCGGCGCCAACCTCGGCGGCGGCTACAACAAGGACCGCAGCGCCAGCTACAGCGACCAGTACTCGCTCGGCGCCAGCTTCGACCTGCAGAAGCTGCTCGGCTGGCACGACGCCCGCTTTCAGCTGACCGTGGCTGACCGCAACGGCGACAACATCTCCAACGACCGCGTCGGTGACCCGCGTGTCGGCACCCTGAGCTCGTCCCAGGAAGTCTGGGGGCGTGGCTCGCACTGGCGCATGACCCAGCTGTACTACCAGCAGGCGTTCTTCGACCGACGCCTGGACATCAAGGCTGGCCGCTTCGGCGAAGGCGAGGACTTCAACAGCTTTGACTGCAACTTCCAGAACCTGACCTTCTGCGGCTCGCAGGTCGGCAACTGGGGTGGCATCTGGTACAACTGGCCGATCACCCAATGGGCGCTGCGGATCAAGTACCAGCTCACCCCCGAGCTGTTCGCGCAAATCGGTGCGTATGAACAGAACCCGTCCAACACCCAGAACGACAACGGCTTCAAACTCAGTGGTAGCGGCACCGAAGGTGCGGTACTGCCGGTGGAACTGGTGTGGCAGCCGCGTATCGGCGGCCTGCCGGGTGAGTACCGCGCCGGCTATTACTACAGCACCTCCGATGCCAAGGATGTGCTCAAAGATAGCAACGGTCAGCCGGCCGTGATCAGTGGCGCGGCTTATCGCAGTGCCTCGAGCAAGCACGGGTTGTGGCTGGGCGCAATGCAGCAGGTTACTCGTGAGGCAAGCGATGCGTCACGCGGATTGAGCCTGTTCGCCATGGCCACGGTGCATGACAAGAAGACCAGCAAGGTCGACCACTATGTGTCGGTAGGCGCGGTGTACAAGGGGTTGTTCGCGGCACGGCCGCAGGATGACATCGGCCTTGCAGTGTCCGAGGTGCATGTGAACCCGGCGTACCGCAAGAATGCGGCGCTGACCAATTCGGCCAATGGTATCGAGGATTACGATGACCCGGCTTACCTGCCGGTCCAGCAAATCGAGTACAACGCCGAGCTCAACTACGGTATTCACCTGGCCGAGTGGCTGACGGTGAGGCCGAACCTGCAATTCGTCCGGCACCCAGGCGGGGTGAGGCAGGTGGACGATGCCTGGGTCGGTGGGTTGAAGGTACAGGCGACATTCTGATTTCCATCATCACGTGCTGAAGGCGCAGGACAGAGGTAAGCTTTGCCCGTCAGCCTTTCTACAACAACTGCTGGGCGCCGGCCGTGGCCTAGGCGCGTAGGCTTGCCAGATCCAGTCCAATCAACTGGCCTGTGCACTTGACGATGCGGCCGTCCGCGATGACGGTATCGACATCGGCAGGGCTTGCCGACTGGACGATGCATGCCAACGAGTCGTTCACCGGAAACATCCGCAGCCTGCGGCTGTCGACAAGCGGCAGGTCGGCTCGCTTGCCTACAGTGATCGAACCCGTTTGTCTGCCACTGTCCAGCCGCGTCAGCACATCCTTGAGATAGGCATACGGATCATGCCCATTCATACGCGCTGTTTGGATCAGGCTCATGATTGCAGCTGCCCATTTAGCACTGCGCAGCGACCCGGCAAACAGCCGGTTCGAGCGTCCAAGTGCCCATGGCAGCATCTGATTCTCGACCTGATTGTTGTCGATGGGCACAGCCCCATCGCCCAGGTAGCGCGTCAGCGCTACCCAGCGTTTCAGACTGTAATCGAAGGCTTTCGCCGTAGCTGATCCGCTGGGCACCAGGTCGCGCTGGGCCAACATCCAGTCATGCAGTTTGTTGATTATCGGTGCCGCCATTTCCTGCCGTATTCGCCAACGGTCATCATCACTCATGTCTCGCGCTTGGAGTTCGATCTCGTACAAACCGCTGATCGAGTGCAGCGCCTGTTCGGCCAACTGGCTTTTGTTCGCCACGTGCAGATCGAAAAACCTGCGACGGGCGTGGGCCATGCAACCGATTTCAGTGATGCCTTGCTCAAAACCAGCTTTGTAGCCTGCGAAGTCATCGCAGACCAACTTACCGTTCCAGTTGCCTAGGAAGTTACGCGCATGTTCGCCAGCACGGCTTGGGCTGAAGTCGTAAACCACCGCTTTTAGCGCCGAAAATGGCGTAGTGCTGTAGGCCCAGACGTAGGCCCGGTGCGTTTTCTTCTCGCCTGGCGCAAGCATTTGCACCGGTGTTTCATCGGCTTGAATCACGCCCTGGTTCAGCATGGCTTCACTCAGTGCATCGACCAGCGGCTGGAGCCGCACGCCGGTTTGCCCAACCCGCTGCGCCAAGGTCGAACGAGCTATTACCAGCCCGGCACGGCCAAAGATTTTCTCCTGCCGGTACAGCGGCAAGTGATCGGCAAACTTGGCCACCATTACGTGGGCCAGCAAGCCTGCGGTCGGGATACCTTTGTCGATAACCTGCGCCAGCACCGGCGCTTGGAGCAGGGCTTCGCACTGGCGGCAAGCCCACTTACCACGCACGTGTTGCTCGACGGTAATCACGCCCGGCGTGTAATCCAGCTTCTCGCTGACGTCTTCGCCAATGCGCTGAAGTTGGCAGCCACAGGCGCACTGAGTGTTTACGGGTTCGTGACGAATCACGGTGCGCGGAAACTGCGGCGGCAATGGCGCACGTTTCAGGGATTGCCGTGGTTCGGCTTGTGGCGAAGCTGGAAGGAGCCGTTTCAGCTCTGCTTCGATAGCTGCAAGGTCTGTGTCGAGCAGATCATCCAGAAAGCTGCCTTGCGCTGGGCTGATCTACTCGCTGCGCTTGGCAAACTTGTGGCGTTTAAGAAGGGCGATTTCGTAAGTGAGTTGCTCGATGATGGTTTCATCGTTCTGGATCCTCCTGCTCATCGCCTCAACTTGGGACTGCAATTGCAACGCCTGTGCCGCCAAGTCACGAAACTGTTCCGGGGGCATCTGGTCGAGGTTGAGCGGGAAGGCCAACGACAAGCAGACAGGTCAAATGGCCGGCGATTAAAGCATGCTGATCACACCACCTAAGCCGACTCGCTGCCACGGCAACCGCAGTACCAGCGCCTGGGGTTGTTCACTGTCGAGTTCGACCTCGCAACCATGGCGAATGCCGGGCCAGTGAAACTTGCCTTGATTCAGTCGCCGCGCGGCAAGCCAGATACCCACGCCATTGTGTACCAGCACTTTCATCCGGTTGGCCCGGCGATTGGCGAAATAAGCGCAGTGCGGCTTCGCCGCACCGAACACCGCGATCACCCGGGCTAATGCGGTTTCGGTGCCAGCGCGCATATCCATCGGCTCGGTGGCCAGCCAGATCGCATCGATGCGGATCATTGGGCCACAGCCCGGATAAATTGCGCGCAGCCCTCAGGATCTGAGACTGGCCATTTCACCGTGATCAATTGCCCGGCGATGGGCAGTTCGATGACCACTGACACTTCGGCTGGCCGTTTAGGGGCGGTCTTCAGCGGGACGAATGCTGGTAGCGAGGTTGTCGCGGGCTGATCTCGATAGAGCGGCATCCATTTGCGGATGACGTTGGCATTGATGCCGTGGCTGATGGCGACACTGGACTCAGTTGCGCCAGGTTGCAGACATTCCTGAACGACCTGGGCCTTGAATGGTTTGGGATAAGAGCTTCGTTGGCGCATGGAAATCCTGGCGATTACGGGTAATCGCGTCCGCTTAAAAATATGCGGACACCATCGCCCTTAACGCAGGAGTTCGGAAGGTGAGTTCGCCGGATGCTTACCAGCTACGGGCTGCATTCCAGCTCCTTCATGTAAACACCGGTTTACAAAAGCCAGCCTTTCAGTGTGGTTGCTTCGTTGCCCGACCGGCAGCTCCTACGGATGTGTTGACTTTTGATCGCGTGTTTCGTATAAGGAAACACGAGGTATTTTTGGATACGCCGGCGACGCGAGAAGTTACAGGTGCCGCTGGCGGTGAAGCTGGATATTGATGAGTGGTGTACGACCACACAGAAGGTATCGGAATGAAAATCCTTGTGGCTGAAGGGAATGTGCAGTTCGCTCGTGAGTGGTACCGATCGATAACGGGAGAGACGCAAGGCGAGCAGTACGCTTCAGTGATCAAATCACTGAGCTCAAATATTCAGGTAGACATCTTGAATCTACCGGATAGCGATCAAAACTCGCTGCTCGACTTTGATAGGTATGAGGGTATCGTACTAACTGGTTCATCATTGAATGTATATAACCAATCTCCCGAAGTGGAACGCCAAATAAAATTTGCGCGTCGTGCCTTTGATTCGCAGGTTCCGTTTTTCGGATCTTGTTGGGGGCTTCAAGTGGCTAACGTGGCTGCTGGCGGCGAAGTAGAACTGAATCATCGCGGGCCAGAAGTAGGAGTCGCTCGCAGAGTATCTCTCACAGATTTAGGCGCTCAACATCCTATGCATAAAGGGCGTAAAACTTCCTTTGATGCTTTAGCAATTCATTCGGATCATGTCACACGCCAGGCCGAAGGCATGAGTGTTACGGCTACTAACGAGATTAGCGAAGTTCAGGCGGCGGAAATTTTATATAAAAATGGCTGCTTTTGGGGTGCGCAGTTTCACCCAGAGTACAGTTTAAATACTCTGGCAGATGTATTGGGTATGTACGATCAAACGCTGATATCAAATAGAAATTTATTTTTGGGTGGGAAAGAATTCAAGGGCTACATTGAGGCGCTGCGAGTTCTGCACAAAGACTCTAGTCGTCAAGATATTGCGTGGCAGTTAGGTTTAGATGGTGACATTCAAGACGATTTTAGTCGAAGCTGTGAAATCAGAAATTGGCTTGAAACCAAGGTGGGGGCCCCAGTAAGGCAAAAAAGTGATAGATCTGTATTATTCAATTACAGCTATCTAGTAACAGCTACATTGCCGTATTGAGTGCTCGCTCGGTGAGAGTCTACGGCCTCGCTAAGCGCGTTGATGGATGTCTACGATTTTCAATGTACAAACAAAAACAAAATGAGGAAATCCTATGTCTAGTTACAAAATCGTTTCGCCTATCGATGGAATGCCTTTTCTGTCAGGTAACACTGCTAATGACACCGAGGTAGCTGCAGCCTTAAATTCGGCAGAGGAAGCATTCCAGTCTTGGCGATTCTCCTCCAAGCGCGAACGAGCAGACCTGGTAATTGCGCTGGCAGATGAGCTGATTCGGCGGTCGGATGAGCTGGCCAAGGCTGTATGTGTATCGATCGGGCGGCCAGCCGGTCAAGCTAACGAAGCGCCTAGATTTAAGAATGTGACTTTGGCGCAGATCGAGGCTCTTGAAGAACTCTTGGACGAGCGATACCCAAGTGACGAGCAAGTGACCCGATTCGTGAGACGGTATGGACAAGGCGTACATCTTTCGATTGCCCCCTGGAACTATCCTGTAGGATTGTTACCTTGGTTGATCGTAACGCCAATCTTGGGTGGCAATACAGTTATCTTGAAGCATGCTGCTCAAACGACTCAAGTAGGGCGTATAGTCAGAGAGGCCTATAAAGCTATTAATGGACCGGCTGGCGTTCTGCAGGTTCTCGAACTTGAACATCGCCAAGTCGATAGCATCATCAAGTCCGGGCGAGCGAAAGGAGTTAACTTTATTGGCTCTGTTAGCGGTGGGCTTTCAGTTCATGCTGCAGCTGCAGGAACACTGACTCATGTCCATCTGGAATTGGGTGGCAAGGATCCGGCTTATGTTCGTAAGGACGCAGATATTGAGCTTGCTGTGGCTGAGCTAGCGGATGGTTGTTTCTCAAATGCAGGCCAGTCATGCTGTTCGGTTGAGCGGATCTATGTGGATAGCAATATTCAAAACGATTTCATCGAGTGTTTCCGCAACGAAATGCTCAAATATCAGATCGGAAACCCAAATGACGCCAGAGCAACTGTCGGACCTGTTGTAAAAGCTTCGGCGGCTGAGTTTATCAAAAATCAGATTAAACAAGCAGTGCAGATGGGCGCTGCATCTTTTGAGAGCCCCATGCTTGACCTGGATGTAGCAGACCAATCTGCTTACGTGCGGCCGACTCTCCTTACGGGTGTCACTTCTCACATGGAAGTAATGCGAGAGGAAACATTTGGTCCAATCGCTTGCGTTCAAGTCGTTGCCAATGATGACGAAGCTATTCGTCTCATGAACGACAGTCAGTTTGGCTTGACGGCTGGAATCTGGACGCGTGATCAGGAAAGTGGATTGCGCATTGCTGATAAAGTTGACGCAGGAACAGTGTTTGTAAACCGTTGCGATCATGCAGACCTTTATTTGCCTTGGGGCGGGCTGAAAAACTCGGGTATCGGACGAGGAAATGGTAAAGAGGGGCTGTTAGGAGTGATGGATGCTAAGTCTTTCCACGTGAGAAAGCTGTCATGAGTATTGATGCTTTAGAGCCCAACATACTCGCGCGCTATGTTGATGCTGCGGTAGAAATAATTCCAGGAGGCGCAAATGCGGAAATTGTCCTGATCTGCGAACACGGTGGTAGCGCGGTACCGTCTGCTTGGAATAACTTAGGTTTGCCTGAGGCTTTATTTGCCACGCATTATGGACAAGATTTAGGTTCGAAAGAACTGACGCTGAGTGTTGCCAGGCGATTAGGCGCGACTGCAGTTGTTGCAAATTATTCACGCTTGTATTTGGATTACAATAGGAAGTTTGATGATCCCGACTGCATTAGGTTAGATGTGGGCGGCATCCCGATTCCGGCTAACATAAATATAACTGAGCGTGATAGAAAGCTTCGTGAAGATATCGCGCGCAGGCCTTTAGAGCGCGCGATTGCAAGTTGGATGGAGGGCACTTTATCAAAGGCTAAAGTAGCCGTTTCCATTCATTCATTCACGCCGGTCTGGTATAATAAATTTCGCTCGTGCGAAGTTGGCGTGATGTGGCGTGATAGTGAAGCATTCCCTGCTAATCTACTCCAAAAAATCGCAGAGCAGGATGTCTATCGTGTCGATGAAAACCAACCATATAGCTTCAAGGACAGTGATTGGTTTACGCTCGATCGGCATGGTTTATCAATCGGGGTCGCAAACGCGTACATTGAGGTGCGCAACGACCTAATTGATACGAAAGCCAAGTTGGAATCGATGTCTGCAGTACTTGCTAAAGCAATTATACGTTCCGCATCAGAGTTTAAGTAAGCTAACGCAATGTTGTCAGAAGCGGGGTCAATTTATTGATTCCGCTTTTTTTATTGTCAAGCACAAAACTCTCAGACGTCTGGATTAAACCATGCTATTGATCATTAGCACGTCCACGGTCCCTTCCGGGGCTACGTACGCATGGGGCTGCTCTGAGTCAAACAGAACGCTCTCACCCTCGTTCAAAATAATTGGGTCGTAATACTCGCTCAGCAGTTGGAGTTTACCTCTAATTACGAAAATGAACTCTTGACCTGGATGCTGACGCCAACCACCAACTTCTTCAAAAGATTTGGCGGTGATTGTGACCTTCCAGTAAAGATTGTGATCCTCTTTGAAGTCGGCACAGAGGCTTTCAAGTCGCATGCCTTGAGTGGACTGTACTTCGGCGGAGTTGTTTCGAGTAATAGTACGCCTGCCGGTTGCTTTCGGTTTGCTTGATGATAGAAAATTCGATGCAGGGACTTTGAGAATGTCGGCAATCCGAAGTGCGACGCTTACGGTAAGCTTAGTTTTACCTGTCTCAATTTTGGACATTTGCGAAGCTGAAATACCGAGTTCTCGAGCCAATGAACGAAGGCTCATGCCTCGCAGGTTACGCTGTTCACGGATCTGGTTGACAATAGACACCTTAATGTTCCTACTCAATTATGCCTAGCGAAAATCGCTGAAATGTGAGCTTTATAGCACAGGATTTCCTAAATCTACAAATTATTCCATTTAGGAAACTCGATTGTCGCCCCATGCGTCAAGCATCGAATGCAGCGGGCAAATTGCATCGAAACGGTGCAGGCTAGAGGGGAGGTGTGGATTACTGAACAGTGACCGAGCAGTCATACTCAAATGCTAACGTATTGATAAAAAATAAAATTTTTTAAATTAAAATGTTACAAAAAGACGGGGGCTGCTTCAGCCCCCGCCCAGTCAATCCGCGCCTTGACGGCCGAACAAGTACCTTTTAATACTTGAGCATAAGACCGCCATCGACAATCAAGTCTGTGCCAGTGATGTAAGCCGATGCGTCAGATAGCAAGAACATAGCTGCATTCGCCATGTCGGCGGCTTCACCGACCCTACCCATGGGGACATAGTCAGCTGCGTTCTTGAGCTTCTCAGGTGAATCCCAGCGTGCCTGCATAGGGGTATGGGTGATACCTGGATAAATAGTATTGGAGCGAATCCCTTCAGCGGCTAACTGCATTGCAATTGATTTGGAGATCGCTGGGATACCAGCTTTAGAGGCTGCATATGCGTCTTGAGGAGCGGTGTCGCCACGCAAGCATTGGACAGTGGAGAAGTGCACCATTGAGCCGCCGCCTGATTTCCGCATGTAGGGAACAGTCGCTCGGATCGTATGCACCAGGGTTTTCAAATCGATGTCCATGACCTGATCCCAGACATCCAAATCGATATCAAGCAGCGACACATCCTTACCGAACCACAGTACACCTGCGACGTTGGCCAGGTAATCAATGCGGCCGAATCGATGATAAGCATTTTCAACTGCTTCGTTGACGAAGCGTGGGTCGGTCAAGTCGCCTTTTGCAAACAGGACCTTGTCAAAGCTGGCCAGCTCTTCAGGCATGTCTTTGACGTCAATTGCTAGTACCGAGGCGCCTGCCTCGAGCATTTTTTTTGACAGAGCCAAACCCATACCGCCACCTGCTCCAGTCACAACTGCCACTTTGCCAAAGAAATCGTAGTTAACCATGTCCACTCCCGCTTGATTGTTGTTCTGCATTCACAAGCTCAGATGATCCAGGGATGCCGGAGTTGAGCTATTGGTGTTTCCAGTGTGGAAACATGTTTCTTTTTATAGAACCTGGTGTGTTCTGTCAACACGCGCTTTGCGGAGCAATGGGTCAGTAGAAACGGTCGATACCATGCGCAAATGAGAGGTATTCGCATGGGGATTGCTGTGCTAGAGCTGGCAAAAATACGGCGATGTGGGCTAACTGACTGATTATTGGAGGGAAAAAAAATATGCTACAAAGCCGGCAAAAAAGTCTTGTCGTGAAACATGTTTCCAAATAGGATACACAAAACAACGACAAAAAGGGTGGCCGGATTATGAGCAACTCCAAGGAATTCGATCTAGTGATTGTGGGCGCGGGCCCGATTGGGTTGTATGCCGCCTACTACGCGGGTTTCAGGGGCCTTAAAACGGCCTTGTTCGACGGGTTGCCCCAGGTTGGTGGGCAGGTGGCAACCATGTACCCTGAAAAGCTGATCCATGATGTAGCGGGTTTCCCTGCCATCAAAGGCAGTGATTTCATTTCGAATCTGCTTGAGCAGTCGCGGCGGCAAGAATATGAACTGCATCTCGGTGAACTGGTTGTCGATCTGGTAGCGGAAGGTGATGGCTATGTACTCCAGACCGACCTCGGTGAGACTTACCATACAAAGGCAGTTGTACTTGCCGCCGGACTAGGAAAATGCACGCCGCGCTCTCTACCTGCATTGGAGGGTGTTCACTCTTCAAACGTAATGCATTTCATTTCAGAGCTCTCAGCGTTAGACAACAAACACGTAGTCATCGCGGGCGGTGGTGATAGTGCTGTCGACTGGGCAAATGCGGCGGCAGAAAGAGCTAAGTCAGTCACCGTTATACATCGTCGCGCACGCTTCCGAGCTCACGAGGCGAGTGTCAAGGAGATGTACAAAAAAGGTGTGCGAGTCATCGCCCCAGGCGAGGTTGTCGCTTACCACGAGGAGCAAGGACTCGAGTTCTTGGAAATCACGGGTGCTAACAATGAAAGTAAAGAAATTATTTCTTTTGACAAGTTTATTGTTGCGCTTGGGTTTCATTCGGATCTGGGCCCAATTGCTGAGTGGAAAATCAATATCGATGGTTTCAGGATTCCTGTTAAAGAGGATATGGAAACCAATATGCCACGCATATACGCTGTTGGCGATGTAAGTGAGTATCCAGGCAAGGTTCGGTTGATTGCTGTTGGGTTTGGAGAGGCAGCTATCGCTGTGAACCATGCTGCAGCTGCGATTTCTCCTGAAATGTCGGTTTTACCTGGCCATAGTACAAATGAGGTGAGCTAAATGCCTTATGTAATTACAGATGCTTGTATACAAAGTCGTGATCAAGCTTGCGTCGACGTATGTCCAGTAGATTGCATCTATGAAGCGAACAGCCGGCTATGGATTCAGCCGGACGAATGTACTGAATGCGGGGCTTGCGAGTCCGTATGTCCGGTAGAGGCAATTCACTACGTGGATATGTCGAGTGATAGTTCAGATCTGATTGAAGCTCGACAGTTCTTTGAAGAACCTCTACCTGGTAGAGGGGAAGTGATAGGTAGCCCGAAGGGGTCGCAAAAGATTGGAAAAATCCTGAGTGATCACCCAAGGCATCATGGTTGAGGTAGAAAACTAATAGCTGAGTTGTGCTAGTGCTCAGTCGGAATCTGAACAGGACATGCAAAATGAACAAAGACAACAATAAAGATCTCCTGAAAGTCCGTGAGTTTATTGAACGAAATAACATCGATACGATTCGGGTTGGAGCCGTTGATATTGATGGTGTCTGGCGAGGTAAGCAAGTTGGAGCTGAGTATTTTCTGGAACGAGTCGCCGTTACCGGAACTCAGGCTTCAAACGTATTGTTTGGATGGGATGTAACTGACACGTTGGTTGATGGCCTGTCTTATACAGGGTGGGACTCAGGCTATCCTGATATTTGTTTTATTCCAGACCTCAGTACCCTATCTCTTGTGCCTTGGCAGGCTAGAACTGCTTCAGTGATTTGTGATTTTTATACAACTGCCGGCAAGCCGTTATTTCTCTGCCCGCGGGGCATTTTAAAGCGTTCGATTGCTAAAGCAAAAAACATGGGCTACCAGTGCTTTGCGGCTTATGAGTTTGAGTTTTATCTAATTGAAGGCAGCGCTGATGATATTGCAGATAATAATTGGCAAAATATCGCGCCAGCCCGAAAAAGTGGGCACTGCTATAGTATGCTTCATTACTCGAGTTCTTCCGATGTCATGGGTGAAGTTCGCCAGTTTATGCGCGAAGCGGGCATACAGCTGGAGGCAACAAACAGCGAGCATGGACCAGGACAATACGAAGTCAACATCAAATATGGCGATGCACTCCAAGCAGCCGATGATGCGATTTTCGTGAAAAACGGCATCAAAGAGATTGCAGCTAAGCATGGCTTGGTTGCTACCTTCATGGCAAAGCCAAATGCAGAATGGGCAGGGTCTTCAGGCCATGTACATATGAGCCTGGCAGACGGTAACGGCGAGTCGCTGTTTGCAAACCCAGAAGATCCAGGCCAACTTTCGGCTCTTGGGAAGCATTTCTTGGCAGGCATGGTCAGCCATGCAAGAGAAATGTCCGCCATTTTTCTTCCCACCCTCAATTCTTATAAGCGTACTGCGGGTGCATCTTGGGCGGGCGGAAATGCTTCATGGGGGTTCGATAATCGAACCGTCTCACATCGCGCAATCACTTCTGCAGGTAGTGCAGCACGTGTCGAAAACCGCATTCCAGGAGCTGACACAAATCCGCACCTGGTGGTTGCGGCAATTCTTTTATCGGGTCTGGAAGGCATACAGAAACAGCTAAACCCGAATGAACCGATCCTAGGTAATGCTTATCACGTCAGCGCTGAGAAAGCAGATCCACTTGCGACTTCTCTGGAAGAGGCGGCGCGGCTCTTTAGTC
Organism: Pseudomonas sp. PNPG3; assembly: GCF_023093815.1. NCBI lineage: Bacteria > Pseudomonadati > Pseudomonadota > Gammaproteobacteria > Pseudomonadales > Pseudomonadaceae > Pseudomonas > Pseudomonas sp. PNPG3. The sequence goes on along the minus strand of NZ_JALLKV010000015.1, from coordinate 18,386 downwards.
AGAGCGAGACGGCACGTGAGATGTTTACCCCGGAATTTGTTGATCACTATGTACAAATGAAGAAATGGGAGCTCAGGCAGAACGCGGCGTTTATTACTGACTGGGAGCTTAAGCGGTATCTGAGCATTATTTAAGTTAGGAAATATCTGCCGTCGTCGATCTGGGCGGCGGCTAAAGAGTAGCGAGGAATGATGGGATGAGCGACGTAAATAAAATTGCTGAAAATTTTGATTTTCATGGCGAAGCACTAGACAATATTTTTGATACGTACGCAGCGTTGCGTAACGGTTGCCCAGTTGGACGCAGCAAGCACTATGGCGGTTTCTGGTTTTTGACCAAAAGTGACGATATCTTTGCCGCAGAGCAAGATCCTCAGGCATTCTCTGTTGCCCCGTCGATGATGGTCCCTTCCGTATCTGAAGGAATTCAGCTGCCTCCAATCGACATTGATCCGCCAGAACATACAGCCTATCGGCGAATCTTGCTGCCTTTGTTTACTCCACAAGAACTCAAAAAACTAGAGCAACCAATTCGAGATACTGCTCGAAGCTTGGCTGAAGAATTTGCTAAGAAAGGTAGCGGTGCTGACGCCTCGTATCAATATTCTCGACCATTGCCGACTATCATCTTTAGTCGTCTAGCTGGCTATCCAGAAAGTGACTGGCCAAAGTTCGATAAATGGGTCGATGACATTATTTATGAGCGGGTAGAAAAACCTGAAGTTGCTCAGCAAGCATGCAGAGATGTCTTTGCATACTTCGGGGACCTTCTCGATAAATGGGAAGATCCAGGTGAAAATCAGACCCTGATGGACTATCTCTGCAAGGCTAAGTTGGATGGGCGTCCACTGACCCGCGACGAACTTCTTCGCTATTGTTATCTGCTTTTCCTGGCAGGACTCGATACTACGGCATGGTCCATTCGAGCCGGTTTGTGGCACCTCGCAAATAACGTTGAGGATCAGCGCAAACTTCGTGAAAATCCCGAGTTGATCCCCATGGCCTGTGAAGAGTTTCTCCGTACATTGTCTCCAGTTCAAGTGATGGGGCGAACCTGCCTGAAGGACACCGTGATCAGAGGTCAAGAGATCAAGGAAGGTGACCGCGTCATGTTGGTCTTTGGCGCGGGCAATCGTGACGAAGAAATCTTCCCGGATCCAGACAAGATTGATATCGGGCGCCAAGAAAATCGTCATTTGGCTTTTGGCGGTGGTATCCATCGTTGCCTGGGTTCAAACCTGGGCCGTCGTGAGCTCGTTGTAGGGATCGAAGAGTTCCTGCGAGCCGTACCTGAGTTTCGCCCTGCAGACCCTAGTGAAAAATGGCATGGGGTCGGTCCGCTGAAACTCGCTTTTTGATGAGGGGTTAACTATGAAAGTTCAAGTTGATGAAGCTCGCTGCCAAGGTCATGCACGTTGTGTTTATTTTGCTCCGGAAGTATTTGAAATCGATGACGAGGGTTATGCAAAAGTAAAGCCTGGTTTTGAAGATGTCCCGTCAGAGCTACAGGATAGCGTAAAGAAAGCCTGCGCTAACTGTCCCGAATTGGCCATCAAAATTTCCTGACAGTGAGGGGCAGGGTTCGTGGTGATTATCCGAGTTTTGATTTGTGACGGTAATACCAGGGAAGATAGGGCGTCGTTCACTGAGTACACCGGGTGTACCCCAAGCGAGCATATAGCTGGGCTGCTCTTGGCTATGGACAATGACATAGTGATCGAAATCGTATTTCCGGCGGACCCTGATCCTGTGCGAACGCTCCCTTTGCATTTGTACGACGGCATACTCTTCACCGGATCAAATTCACACATTTATGATGGGCAGCCGAGTACTGCCAGGCAGTTGGATTTTGCGCGTAAAGCTTTCGCGTCCGGCGTACCGCTTTTCGGTATTTGTTGGGGGTTACAACTCGCCGCTGCAGCTGCTGGAGGCCGGGTGGGTCCTAACCGGGCAGACTATGGGATATGTGAGACGCCATTCGCTGCTGGTATCCAGCTCACGGATGCCGGAACGAAACACCCAATGCATAAGAGCCGTAACCTGCGATTCGATGAGTTTTCCTTTCATTCCGATGAGGTGATTGAGTTGCCTCAAGGTGCAGTTGTTACGGCTCGAAATGGAAAGTTCATACAAGCTGCTGAAATCAAGTTCGATAAGTCGATATTCTGGGGTGTTCAATACCATCCTGAACTTTTGGGAAGGGACCAAGCTGGATACCTTCGTGAAAGCGCAAAGTCGCTAGTTGCAGATGGGACGTTCGATAGTCTTAAAAATGTTGAGGAAATTGCAGCATTAATTGAAGGCTATAATCATGAATTAGATTCTCCTCGCTTGAATCAGCTTTGCTGCGGAGTTGACATGACACTGTTTGAGTACCGGCCGCTTGAATTAATAAACTGGCTGCAGCACCTTGTGATTCCTCGGGCCGCGAGCGACCGCGCTATTGGGTAAGGATGCCTCAACTCACAATTCCGTAAATGTGTGAAGAATGTTACGTATATCGTTAACGGAGAATAAGAAATGACTTCACCAAATGTTGAGCGCTCTGAAGATCCCGGAAATAAACAGCTGAAAGGGAACTTGGGGCCTATCGGAATCGCAATGATGGTGGTTGCCACTGCAGCACCACTAACGGTAATGGCTGGTATAAGTCCTCTCGTTATTAGTTTTGGTAATGGTATTGCGGCTCCGGTTGATGCCTTAACAGTTGGTTTTGTCATGCTGCTGTTTTCGGTTGGATTCGTTGCGATGTCTAAATACATCGACAATGCAGGAGCTTTTTATGCTTACATTCTGAAAGGAATGGGGCGAGTATTTGGCTTGGGTGCAGCTTCTCTGGCTGTATTTTCATATACACTCGTTTTGATAGCGCTTGAAGCCTATCTGGGGATCGTACTTAGCAATACATTTTCATCGTTGACTGATATGCATGTTCCATGGTGGGTCTTCACTGTAATGGTCATCGGTTTTGTTGGGTTTCTTGGCTATAGGAATGTGGAGCTCAGTGCCAAAGTTCTTGGTGTGGCTTTGGTGTTGGAGATTTTAGTTATTATGTTTGTCGATTTGTCCGTAATTATTAATACGGCACACGGTGGTTTTTCGATCGAGCCATTTTCTGTGTCTGAGGTACTGTCCGGATCACCTGGCCTTGGCTTGCTATTTACAATTTTCGGATTCATTGGGTTTGAGTCAACAGTTGTTTATAGAGAGGAGGCGGTTGATCCAGAGCGCTCTATTCCGAAAGCAACCTATATCGCTGTGGGGTTTATCTCATTGCTCTATTGCGTCTCCTTTTACTGTGTTGTAACGGGTATTGGTCTGGATAAAGTAGTTGATGTGGCGACGCATAATCCTGAAGGCATGTATCTTGATTTGGTGTCCACTTACTTAGGTCATGTCGCAAAGGACGCAGCTCAACTCCTCCTGATTACAAGTCTTTTTGCCGTCGTGATATCAATTCATAACATCGTAGCGCGCTACAAGTACGTGTTGGGCTCTTGTGGTGTTCTTATGGCACAGTTAGCTAGGGTCCATGATGTGCATTGCTCTCCATATGTTGCCTCGGCTGTTCAAACTATCGTGTCAATTATTCTGATTGCAGCGGCAGTTTTACTCGGTCTTGACCCAGCAACCGAAGTCTATGCTACTGGCGCCGCAGCTGGCACGCTCGGTTATATGATGATCGTTGTGTTGGCTTGCTTGTCGGTAATTCTGTATTTCGCACGGCACCAGGGCTTGGGAAGCGCTTGGAAAACAAAATTTGCGCCAGGTCTCGCATTTGTGGCGCTTAGCGGCTTTCTTTATATAGCCCTGATGAACTTGTCAGCCCTCACAGGTTCGGAAGGGAGCTTGGTAAACACACTGATTATTGTAGCCCTGGCAGTTGCGTTTCTTATAGGAAGTCTTGGTGGGATAGTTATGAAAATAAAGGCACCGAAACGGTTTGATGCGATTTTGGATGCTATGCGTTGACTTGTGCCTGCGCCACCGTTAGCCACGGCTTCGGTGGCGTATCCAGCTCCTCTCCATTAAGGGAAAACCATGGACGCACTTGCTAGGCATCCGATTTATGCACAGTATTGGCATGATAAGGCGCGACAGCAGCCGTATGAAGGTCGTTGTTTCATAAATGGTAGGTTTGTTGAAGCCCTTGACGGAGGGGTTTTCGATTGTTACTCACCTATTGATGGGCGGTTTTTGGCCCGTATCGCGTCAGGGAAATCTGCGGACGTAGATCTTGCAGTTGCAAGCGCTAGAACTGCATTTGAAGACAGGCGATGGGCCGGAATGCCTCTCATCATGCGTAAACAGATTTTAAACAAACTGGCGAATCTGGTGCTTGCCCGCAAAGACGAGCTAGCCCTTTTAGAAACCATGGATATGGGAAAACCAATTTCTTCTTCATGGAACGTTGATATCCCCGCCGTCGCGCAGTGCTTCCAATGGTACGCAGAAGCCATAGACAAACTCTACGAGGACATCGCACCTACCTCAGATGGACACTTGGGAATGATTACGAGGGAGCCTCTAGGCGTTGTCGGGGCCATTGTGCCCTGGAATTACCCTTTACTTACGGCTGCTTGGAAAGTCGCTCCAGCATTAGCAATGGGAAATTCGGTAATCCTTAAGCCTGCTGAACAGTCACCACTGACAGCCATTCGATTGGCTCAATTAGCGATTGAAGCCGGGGTTCCTAAAGGGGTCTTGAATGTGGTGCCGGGGTTAGGGCGTACTGCGGGAAAAGCTCTAGCCTTGCATAATGATGTTGACGGAATACTCTTTACAGGATCTACGGCAACTGGCCGTTTGTTGATGGAGTATTCCGCCAGAAGTAATCTTAAGAAAGTTAGCTTGGAGTTGGGTGGAAAGAGTCCATCAATTATTCTTTCGTCGTACTCGGATATCGAGAAGGCGGCTTCAATAGTTGCAGAAAGGATGTTCAGCAATCAGGTGCAAACTTGCATCGCACCCTCAAGATTGATCGTGGAGCGTTCTGTACATTCGCGAGTTGTTGATGCAGTGATGAAGGTTGCCGAAATGATGCAGCCAGCGGACCCGCTGTCACCTGCCACTCGTGTAGGAGCAGTGGTTGATGCTCGCCACGCTGATCGAGTGATGGGTTACATAGAACGGGCTGTTACAAGTGGTGCTCAACTTATCACAGGGGGGCAGCGTGCATTTGTGGAAACTGGCGGATCTTATATTGTGCCAACGATTTTTGACAATGTATCGAACGACATGGAGATAGTTAGGGAGGAAGTTTTTGGGCCTGTCTTATCAATAATAACTGTAGACAGTGCCACTGAAGCGGTCGCTGTCGCCAATGATACGTCCTATGGTCTCGGGGCAGGAGTTTGGTGTGATAAGCTTTCTGAAGCTCATCAGATTGCAAAAAAATTGCGGGCTGGAGTTGTATATGTTAACTGCTACAATACATGCGATTTAACGACGCCTTTTGGCGGTATAAAACAGTCAGGGCATGGTCGAGATAAATCTATGCGTGCTTTTGATGAGTGCACTTCAGTTAAGACGACTCTAATGGATATTAAAAATTGAGCAGCTGTCAATGAGTAATTCACCTGCTGCTGTCGACTCCATTGATCGGCTAATCATAAAGGCTCTGTCTGTTGATAGTAATGTTAAGCTCAAAGCGCTTTCCAAAATTGTTGGGTTATCATCACATGCGTGTAAGAATAGAGTAAGTAGGCTTTTGACTAATGGTGTGGTTAGGAGGTTTTCACTGGATGTTTCTATTGCGGCACTGGGGTTCGGTGTTGAAGCCATCTTACGAATCCGTCCAGAAGCAGGTGAGAGGGAAAATGTTTATAATATGCTAGTGCAGATGAAGAATGTTACGCATTTTGATACAGTTGGCGGTGACTATCCGTTCCATTGTCGTGCGTGCGCAGCCAGCTTGGAAGAGTTGGATAATAGACTTGATAGTATTAAAAAATATGCCTACGTAAATGTTGATGTGGTGATTACTTCGCCATTCAGTTCGCGTATCCAAGGGCTTTTATAGTGGTGATTAGTTGCGTAGGCTGGGAATTGTTCTTGGCTCAGTCGCATTCATAGTCGATTTATTTAGACAGCCCTCGTTTGCTACGATGTGGTTCCGATGCTTTTCGATTTTTCTTAATTTGTAAGATCGGTATGGGAATTGATACCGCCAAGAGATATAAATCGAGTCGATTGCGACTGCGGTCGTAATGGCGCTACCAAGAGTTCTCCTCCATCGTAGACAGGTCAGGACTGCTTCATTGAGATCGTGTCGAGTCTTTTCAAACAGGCGATCGAGATCTCGGTCTCCATCTCGTGTTTCAAATAGTTTGCGGAGTTGTTCTGCGTCGTTCAGTTTCCTGGGAGCCCAGCCACCGTACGAACTGTGATTCCGCACATTGAGTTGTCTCAAACTTGGTGCTGCCTTACAGCTATCGACCGATTACTAGGCGATGCCTGACCATGAGCGACAATCTTCCAGAATACATAGTATGCCTATTTTCTGAACTGTCTCCCTTATTTATGCAATCAAAGGTTGGCTGTTTCTGGTGATAATGGCTATTGCTTCACCGGTAAGGGCAATCATGCTTTGTGTAGTTGCAATGGAGGGTATATGGCTTTTAGGGCTGTTGCCCTTCGATATATGGCAAGCCACTGGCCCGCTCTATCCAACGCTTTGGAGAAATCCCAGCCCATCGTTTCAAAGCATTAGTAAAGCTCGAACTCTCTGTATAGCCAAGAATCTCGACGTGTCTTGAGATACTCATTGGGGTTTTCTATGTAGTAACAAGCGAGCTTTTTGCGTACTGAGTCGAATAGGCTGGAGAAGGTATGCCCTTCATCTTTGAGTTGACGGGTCAATGTCCAGATCTTGAGCCCTAAGCGGTTCGTCACCTGCTCGATGCGTGGCACTTCAGTATGGATGAACTCTACGATTTCGAATCGGACTCATACGTCCACGGTAAAGAGCACCGAGTTGGATAGTCGCAACACACTGAAGCTTTGTTCAGCGATGAGAAGGACCTGGGGATCCGAAGCGTTCAAAATCAAGGCGTTGGAGTTCTGTTAAAATCGAACTTCGGTATGAAAAGCTTTCTGATAATCGTGCCCGCACTCTGGTCGGCCATGGTGAAGTGCACATCTAGCGGTGACCAGTGCTCGCCTAAAGCCCTTCGCATGATATTGAACACGTTGCCCAAAGTCATTCGCAGATCGCTGCCACCTTATCGAGAGCGGTACACACATACGCTAACGGCTGGTTTCGGTTGAATGCAACACCTAAGCGACTAAGCCGAGCCTCGGCGATGATCGAGTTGTCCATCGGCGGGGCATCGATCATGGTCAACCTCAGATCCAGCAGCTATGCCCACGTTATCCGGGGTGAGACGCATCGTTGCGTTTTGGCTCGCTACCGCACCGATGGAAGTACGTGCCAGCACCGAGGCAGCATAAGTTCGGCTGATTGCTGCGTTTGTGTGTTCAAATCGCACAGCGTTTCTCCGCTCACTACGTTCTGAGCGAGCCGAATGAAAGTCCTGAGGCGTGAAGGAATGGGTGTTCGGCTTGCGACCCTGCGCGTAAACCAAGGTAAGTTCCATTGACCAGGCATTGGGCATTTGCCGCTACAGAAGCAGAACTGAAGGCGGTTAAACCACCTGTCACGCCAGTTGAGTCTTACCAGCAGCCCGCGTGTGTCTCAATCGCCGCAGCTTCCCCGCACGGTAGCTCGCAACTAACCGAGAATCGCCTAATGCGCTCGCGATAGCCAAGTCCAGCGCATCGGCGAAGACATCTTTGAGAAGCTGAACTAGAAGCTGCATATGGTAACCATCGAGCAACACGAGCGTGGCGATTGGGCCTGCCGTCATTGCGAAACGCTGATCGAGGCACCACTGCGGGCTCGAGTGTTTTAGGTGAGCGCCACGGCAAGTCATGGCCGAACGCTTACGACTCATTAGCCTAAATCATATGCAGCCTTAGAAAAGCAGGTTTGGCCTGGCTTTTTGATGCGGCCCGGCCAAACCTGTAGGGAGGTTAGAAAATCTTGATGGGGATCGTGGTTACTAGGCGGAATTCGTCGTAGCTGCCATCAATCTGTCCCGGGGAGCCACGGTGGTTGTAAACAATCGTCTTGAAATTCCATGCCTGCAATGGCCCTGATTGCACCACGTAAGATAAGAGTAAGCCGTTCTCATCATGGGTGGCGCCGTCAAGGCCTCTGACGTTGTAACCTGTGGCATGTCCATTTCGATCGCCATTGTAATGCGTTCCGTCGATGTCCCAACCCTTAGCATGCCAGAGGGTCAGAGCCAGGCCAGGTACGCCAAACACGGCGAAATCTAAGTCGTATCGAAGCTGCCAAGATTTTTCGTTGGGGCCGTTGTAATCCGAAAACAGGGCGTTAGCGAGGTAGTTGCTGGTCGACTCGAACACGTAATCGAAATATTCGTCGCCCATCACCTGCTGCCAAGCGAGCGTCAGGCTATGGCCAGCATGGCTTCCTGTGACGGCCAAGCTATATGCGTCATTCTTTATGTACCCGAGCCGCATCTCGCCTTGGTCTTGGGTGTGGTAGTAGCTGAAGGCAGTCTTGAGGGAATAACCTTCGTTGGAGACGAGCTTGTGGGTGATGCCGAGATAACCTTGATCCCACATATTCTCAAACCTGGAGCCAAATAAGCTGACGTCAAGGTTCGGGTAAACTCGGGCTGTTGCTCCAAGGTAATTCAGGCGATCACCCTTGATCGCCCTGTTGCCATAATATGAGGCAAGGTCTTCGGATCTGCTGCCCGTACGCAGAATCGCTTTATCGAAGCTGCCTGCCTGTATCTTCAACCAATCCCATTCGTTACTCGAAATAGCAGTGCCTTGAAAGCTGGATGGAAGGGCGCGGTTGTCTTTTGGGCGTAGCATGGGATTGTCGACCATCATCCGGCCCACTTTGATCTCCGTTTTCGAGGCTTTGAATTTTACGTCCGCAACAGCTAGGCGGCTCCACGTCGGAATCGCATCGCCGTCGCTATCCACGAGAACTCGGTCGGCACCGTTAGCAATCGCGCCATGACCCCGCTCGAGGGTTACTGCACTGAACATGCTGGCATCCAAACCAAATCCTATCTTCCCAAGTGTATATCCAGAAGAATAATTCAGCATCGCTGCCTGGACCCAGGTCGTTCGATCACGGGTGGTCTCGGCACCCCACGGTTTCTTTACACTAAGCAGCGTGGTACCCGATGTACGTTGAACTGCGTAAAAATTACGAAGGTTCAACGAGAGTCTTGACCCTTCCAAGAAACCCTCACTGTCAGCACTCGGTGCAGCGAGTGCAACTTGAACAAATGGTGCGCACAGTGAAAATATTGTGAGTAGAGAATATCGAGATGGCATGTTTCAAGCCCTATATCCTGCTTTTTATGATGTTGGGCGAACGTAGGCTAGCTGGTCGTGTAAGATGGTCACCTTACTATTCGCCCAAGGATGGTTTTTGGCAGAGCTGAAGTTGTCGTTACTGGGTATTTAAGAGGGTTGATTAGGCGTTAACGAGATTGTCTAGAACTCTGAACATGAATTGACGAGCGACTATGATTTTCATCAGTTCCTCAGAGTCCTTTTCGGACATTTTATTGTGTTCGCCAGTTGGTAATGCTGTTGACTTATGTTTCCAGAGATATTCCATCGTCTCCGGTAGCATTTCTGGGTGGGCTTGGAATCCCAGAACCTGGTCATTCCACGAGAAAATCTGGTTGCGACATGCCTCTGTTGAACCAAGCAGAATACATGTTTCCGGAAGGATGAAGGTATTCCGGTGAAAAAAATAAAGAGGTGTTTTATTAGCCACGCCTTTCAATAGCCTGCTCTGAGTTCCAGCGTCATTCAGCAAGACGGGCAACCAGCCTGATTCAGAGTGCGTATGAGGAACCAGCTTCCCTCCTAGTGCCTCAGCGAGTAGTTGTGAACCGAGGCAAATACCTAGGACTTTTTTGCCGGCTAGAATGGATTCCTTGATAAATTCGATCTCGTCCTGGAGCCAGGCCTCGCATTCCTCTGGGTTTCCTCCTAATACCACCAATAGGTCAAAGCTAGATAGTTTGGGCCAAATGATTTGTTCGTGCAAGTTTGTGCCAGTTAAAGTGTGGCTTCGCTCACGCGCCCAATACTCGATGTTGCCGATGCCAGCTCTTGGCATATGAGCTAGGAAATGGACTCGCATTTGATGCCTCCCAATCGTTTGTTTTTTTTGAGCGCTAACAGCATGATGGTGCTTGCCACTAGAAAACCACACAAAATGGAAAGCCCAAGTTGGTTGCTGCCGCTTATTTTAGACAAATAACCCATGAGGTATGGGCCGGCGAATCCACCTAGACCACCGCATGAGTTGATAATGGCTATTCCGGCTGCAGAACTTTTTCTCGGTAGTAACTGGCTAGGAATAGACCAGAATGGCCCGTTGAATGCAAAAACTCCAACGATCGCAACGATCAGTGCTCCCAACATGCTTACGGTACTTGTAAGTTGCCCGCTGATCATCGCTGCGTAAGCCAAGATCACTAACAGCAATGGGGCCGCCGCATGTGCGTAGCGCTCACTTTTGCGATCGGAACGTCTCGCCCACGCGTTCATAAATACGCCGCCCACGATGTAGGGTATTGCAGAGATCAAGCCTACCTGAGTTGCCGAAGCTGTACCTGATAGTTGCTTAACTATTTGTGGTAGAAAGTACATCAATCCAAGCGTTCCGCTGATGTAAAAAAAGTACAGGGCCGACAGATACCAGACAGTAGGGTGGGTGAAAGCACTATGATCCTGCTCGTGCATCGTAGCCGATCCACCGGCATTGACTTCCAACAATAATGCCTGCTTTTCGTCTTCAGTCAGCCAGTGCGCCTTCGGCGGGCTATCTGTCAAGTAGAAGTAGGTAATTGGTGCAAGAACGACAGCTGCAGCACCTTCAATGATGAACATCCAGCGCCAGCCTTCCAGGCTAAGGCCCGTAACATTGTCAATCAACCAACCTGAAATTGGGCCGCCGATGATATAAGCCACAGGAATCGCAGACATAAACATAGCCACGTTCTTTGCCATGCTCTTCTTTGGGAACCATGAGGCCATGTAGTAAATCAGACCTGGAAATAATCCTGCTTCAGCGAGTCCCAGCAAAAATCTTAAAATATGAAGCTGAGTTGCATTTTGAACGAAACCAGTCAAAATGACCACAACTCCCCAACTCATTAGAATGCGCGCGATCCATATTTTGGCGCCGAATTTAGCGAGTAAGATGTTGCTGGGTACCTCAAAGATAAAGTATCCGATGAAAAATATGCCCGCTGCGAGTCCGTAAATACTTGCATCAAAACCCAGCGATGCATTCATCTCCAGTGCAGCAAAGCTAATGTTCGCACGATCAATATAGGCAACTACATAAAGTAAAAGTAGATACGGTATCAGTCGTAGCGTAACCTTCTGGAGTGCTGTGTCGACTGTTGACGTCATGGCCTGGATCTCCTTCTAAAACAGGTATTTCGTGAGTGATGAATGGCAGATATTATTATTGAGCCCACAGTTGAATTCTACAAGTTTGTAGTCAGGCTGCAGTGCGCTTGAACGTTTTCTGGAAGTTTTCCTCGTTACGTATGCCGTTTGTCGCTCAGCGACGGTCCGTTAGCCAAGGCCTCATCTGAGCAGATGGCGCTGCCAGTGCCTCTTGACGTCGACGTGGAAGGGAATAGCCTTATTGTTGCTATAATGCCTAATATGATTAGATCCTCTATGAGAGTTCGTACGCTGGTTTCGAGTATCGTGAACTTGAGTTAATCCGAAAAGCAGAATAAACTTCGCTTAGGTATTAAAAAAACTAACACCGGAGGTCCGGGCTTGAATATTGACCGTCTGCCCCCCCTGAACGCAGTCCGTGCATTTGAGGCCGCCGCTCGCTTGGGCAGTTACGTTGCAGCTTCCCAAGCCCTGCACGTTACGCAGCCTGCCATCGGTAGGCATGTGAAAATTTTGGAGGATTGGCTGGGTGTTCGACTTTTTGATCGAACACCAAGAGGCGTGATCTTGACTGCCGCCGGAGCGGACTATTACCAAGCTGCATCGCAGGCGCTTCAGATCTTGGTAGAGGCGGGAGCCCGTCAATCGCAAAGAGCTGAGGAGCGCTGGCTGCGAATCCTTTGCGCTCCGGCGTTCGCCTCACGTTGGTTGACTCCTCGCATTGGTGAACTACGAGAGTTACGACCGGGGCTGAAAGTCGCTATTGAGCCAAATTCCTCCTTTACCTCAGTGGAGCATCGGCAGGCCGATTTGGGAATTGCTTATGGGTTACCGAGCAACCTTTCAGGCATACGAAAAGTTTTGATTCGTCCAGAGGCATTTGCGGTCTGTTCGCCTGGGTATCTCGCTAACCTGCCTAAACGACCCACGCTTGCTGAGCTGCCAAGCTGTCAGCTGATACACGTTGATGACGGAACGTGCTGGAATGCTTGGTTCGCTGCTCAGGGCCTCAAAATCCGCGTCAAAGCTGACGCTTCGCATATCAGCAACGAGCTGGTACTCCACCAGGCTGAGCGTGGTTACGGTGTCGCATTGGCGACAGAGGTGCTTGTCAGTGACGAGTTAAAGGATGGCACCTTGGTGCAGTGTGTAGAGCAGTCTGCTTTCATGGAGGCGTATTATCTTTTAACTCCATCACAACAGCTGAGCATTGATGCGGAGTGGTTTATGGAGTGGTTGACTAGAGCCCTTAGCGAGGCGTTTCCCAGAGCCGTGGTCTAGTGTCTTCGAAAGCTAATTTGCGGTCATGCTGGATTCTTCCTCCCGCCTTCGGCCGGCTTCTCTCTTGAAATTTAAGTCGTGAAGTCACGTCGGCGGCGAGTGTTGAAGGCTGTCCAACATCTTCGCCTTCACGCTGCGCGCATACGTCGAATGTCTAGGGCCTTGTCCAGGCATGGACTCTATATCATGGTCCTGTTTTTCCCAGCGCCAGGCCGTGAACGATTGTGCTGTCATCAGTTGAGGCCGAGCCAGTAATTGAAATCCTTGGAAAGAAGTCCAGAATCAAGGCTATTCCTTTTTAAGGGAACGTAGAAACCCCTTTATTTCAACGGCCCGCATGCCAGATGCGAGTCATATCATATCCTAGAATCCATCTTGGAGATTACCATTCAATGCTCAGGTTGATATGAAGTCTCACAGTGAAGAACCTGCCCGTGTGTCCTTCAATCCCTATGTCTATTCAGCACGCCGCCTAATCGTAACGCTGCTTCAATTTGTACCGGTCTTGGCTAACGCCCTTTCATTTAGCGTTGTCGAGAAAGTCTGCCCACTGCTGCATTAGCCCTATGCGCTTAGTGAACAAATCACCTCGGCGGTAAGCCGCTTCGACGCGATTTTCTACTGCATGAGCAAGCGCCATCTCGGCGACTTCGCGAGGCGCACTAGTGCATTCGGCGCACCAGTCGCGGAAGCTGGAGCGAAAGCCATGCACGGTAAAATGCCCGAAGCCCATCCGGCGCATCTGCATGAGGCCAATCATGTTTGACACCGGCTGCCCACGCTTGTGGTGCTCGAAAACAAAGGATCGTATTGGGTGTTGCATGGATTTAAGCAATGCAACAGCCTGAGGGGGGAGCGGTACTCGGTGAGCAACGCCGGCTTTCATTCGATCCTCAGGTATGGCCCAGACGCCGGCATCCAGATCGAACTCGTCCCAGCGTGCGTTCAATGCTTCGCTAGTACGCACGGCGGTAAGGATGATGAACTCCAGCACGCGCGGGCCGATTCCGGGCAAAGTGCGCACCTGTTGGACAAATGCGGGCACTTCTGCCCAAGGCATCGCCGGGTGATGGTGATGTTTGCTGAGACTCCTTCCGGATGGCAGCAGTTTCTCCAAATGACCGCGCCAGCGGGCTGGATTCTCGCCGCGGCGCAGCTCTTTGGCCTTGGCGTAGTCGAGGACCAGCTCGAGCCGATTGCGCACCCTGCGAGCAGTTTCAGGCACTCTGGTCCAGATAGGCTTCAACACATTCAAAACACCTTCGACGTCAACGCTGTCGACGGGGGTGTCGCCAATGAATGGGAAAGCGTAAGAGGTCAGGGTGTTGGTCCACTGTTGCGCGTGTTTGGCATTTTTCCAGCCAGCCCGATGGGTTGCAATGAAGTCTAGGGCGCAAGTGCGGAAAGTGTTCTCCAGCCCTTTCTCTTGAGCAACCCGGGCAGCTCTTCGACTTCCTGGTGTGTTTCGGCTTTCCGTACCAATGGATCGATGCCATCGCGGATCAATGCCCTGTGGGTGTCGGCGCGCGAGCGGGCCTCCTTTAATCCATAGCGAGGATAGGGGCCCAAGCCGATTTCCTTACGCTTGCCCGCGAGTTGGTAACGCAAAACCCATGCTTTTCCGGATTTACGGATGACCAGGCGAAGGCCGTCACCATCGTCGTACTTGCCGAAGTCGGTAAGGGTTTCAACCTGTTTCGCGGTGAGCTTGGGCATGGCGGAAGCCTCCAAACTTCAAATCTGGTCCCCCATTTGGTCCCCCACTCACAGCCTGGATGTGGAAGGAACACAGCGGAATAGGACAGAACGTACCAAGCTCTAAAATACGCCCAAGTAGCTGCTCTAGAGCGTCCGCACGTCACTCAGTGGATACCGGTGGTCGGGAGTGGAAAACTGCTGATAATGACTACGCTACATTCGAACTGATTTCCATATAATATTGATTTTTAACCAAAAAATCTTGACACATCGAACTATCCTGTTGAGTTCGAATCCCGGACCCTCCGCCAAACTCGGTTAGCGTGTTACGGGAAAGAAAGAAGGCAGAGACGTAACAGTTGGGGCTTCAAGCCAGGGGGCGCCAGATTAATCTGCAAGCGCTCGCTTAGTGTTGTTCCGAAGCTGATCTAAGCAGTTTGCCCACAGTTGCGCGGCTTTCCGGCCACTCAAGAGCTGAGCGCGTGCGTAAGCTGCTCCCAGCGCACCTCGCTTCCGATGCGATAGCGGCAGCTCCAGCACAATAGGATCGATGCCAAAATGCTCATGAGACATCTGCCTTGACGAGCTGGGCTTCAACGTTCAGTTACCCACCCCCGGCTCATTTCTTTCCTAGGCCAGTATTGTTTCTAGTCTGTCTCCAAGGAGGCGCCATGCTTCAGTTTTTTCCTTGGCATAATCATGGTGGAGGTAGTGCCTGCGTACTTTGGAGCCTGCGAGCAGGTGATTTTGGCAACGATCAATAATCTCTAGAGTGACGCCAAGTTCTTGCATCATGGTCGCCCCGGTACGGCGAAGGTCGTGTGGGGTCCATTCACCCTTTGTGCCGTTGTTCAGCACTAGCGAATCGTCATGGTGACGACCTGACAATGGTTTGCTGCGCTTCTTGAACCGGCACTGCCGATCACCAATCAGTTTACTCACGGTCTTGGTATCAACATGGCATTCACCGTGTTTGCTGGGGAAGCAGAAAGGGCTACTTCCAGTTTCTTCCTGCAAGCGTTTGAACTGTGCCAAAGCAAATTGTGATAGAAATACATGGTGATCCTGGCGCTTGCCTTTACGTCCTTTTGTGGCCTGTGCTGGGATGAACCAAGTGCCTTTCTCCAGGTCCACATTTTTCCATTCAGCTTTGAGTAGCTCACCTATCCGGCAGAGGGTGCTTAGGCAGATCCATACTGCGCACTGCACGCGAGAGTTAACAGGACGGATGCCGGAGTATTTCCGGCCGACGGGTAGGGTGTCATAGTCATGCTCCAGGCGAGCAAAGACGCCTTGTAGTTCATGGATTTCGTCGGGAGAGAGCAGGCGGTCACGTTCTTCTTGATAGTCGTGGTCTAGCAGTGTCCGCACATCGATCAAGTCGATTGGGTTGCCGTCAATCATCAACGATCGCCACGGTTTGCGCTTTTCGGCCCAGCGCAGCATCTGTCCAATGTCGTTGTATAGGATAACCACAGTGCGGTTTAGACCACGCGTACGAACTGCGCGTAAAGAAGCTAACAAGTCTTTCTCTGTCAGGGCACGCAATGGTTTTTTGCCAATGACAGGCAGTACGTCTTTCTTGAAACTGCGCTGCAGCTCCGCGTTGTCATCCTGTCGGGAGACACCGTCGCGCAACCATTCGTCGAACAAGTCTGCAAAAGTCTTGTTTTCCGCTGCATGGCGTTCGGCCTCTGCAATGGTGGCGGAGATGCTTGCTTGGGCTTCAATTTTGGCGGCTTTCTTGGCAGATGTCGGGTCAATACCGTCAGATACTTGTTGACTTGCCCTTCTATGCTCAGATCGAATTTCAGATAGTGTTCTACTCTTGCTGCCATTTTTGGCCCAGGTGCCGCAAGCATAGTCTTTGTGTTTTCCATCCCATTTGAAACGGTAATAGAAGCTCACCGAGACGCCTTTCTGACGAGAGATAACTTTGCCTAGTAGGTTGCCATCGTCTCGGATGGTTTTTCCGTGATCCTCAGCAGTGAGCGATTCGAGCTCTCTGACGGTTATCTTGGCCATTGTCTACCCCTTGCAGGCGGAAGGATGCCCCAAAAAACCCCTACTTATACCCCTACCGTGGCAGTGGCTCTCTGTAGAAATCTCTGGACTGGGTTAGACCAAATATTAGTCTGAAAGCCCCATGGTTGCTAGCTTTCGGTAATTCTTTTGAATGCTACTGATTTCCGCTGAATGCTTATAATTAACTGAATGGGGTGCAAGGGGTAGAGTGTTCGAATCACTCCGTCCCGACCAATAATCCCAAGGACTTAGGCCATTTCCGCAAGGGGTGGCCTTTTTCCTTTGCGTGACTTTTGCGTGACTTCTCAGGTTTTACGCCTGCCTCCTCTTCAAAATCGTCAGCACCGGCCCACGCGAGTCCGTCGCTGAAACTTTGTTTGCCGCCTCTATCAACTGTCCCAGCTCCGCGCCAGAATAGTGACTGGTCACGCTGCCGTTCTTGTGGCCAAGAAGCGACTTCCGATCTTCCTCTGTTACACCAGCTGCTTTCAGGCGCCTGCCGAAAGTGTGCTTCAAGTCGTGAACCCTGATCGAAGCGAACCCAGGGTGTGCCGGCCGCAAGTGTTGCTCCTGCCAGAGCTTTGCCGCGCGCACCCTCGCTTTTTTCCAGGCCGAGTCGTTCATCCTGTGCATCCCGGTGCCGTTGTAGGGAAACACCCATTTCCGGGTTGCGGATCGACAGCATGACGTTTTCGATCAGCCCACCGTGACCTGGGGCGTAGACTCGGTAGACTTCGGCGGTTACGTCGTCCCAGTTGTAGGCGACAGGTTTGACGCCCCAGCGTTTGCGGCTGAAGATAAATATGCGGTCATATTTAAACTCATAAATGTATATCTTTTGGCGGAGTCGATTGAAGCGAATTGGCTCATCTCTAGGAGCAACCAGATCAAGCCTGACATAGGCAGTCAAAGCCCATAATGCTACCGGAAGAAGAGCTATTGATATGTTTGTAAGCCAGTCGCGCGGCCAACTGCCATGCAAAAGGCTCCAGTATAAGTAAAGCGTAAGTCCTAAAGCAAATAGCAAACCCGGAACCCCAATCAAAAATATAACACCTCGAAGGATGGTGCTGCTCCGTGGTAACTCGAGATATACATGATCGAAATAATTGGGTGCCGGCTTGACACTCGTCCATACGCTCCGCCATTTTGGCACTTCATCCACCTTGGGAAGGTCATGGCTCCAGCCTAAAGCACGCTCCCACAAAACTTTACCATCACGCTTCACTCGTTAATCTCCCTGACACAAATCTCAAAGTACCCACTTGGCATCTAGGCAGAGCGTGTAGCAGCTTGCCGTGGGGCCTGGCTGTGCAGGGGCCTTGCGGGAACAGTGAGGCTGCCGCAACCTACGGCAGCCTATAACTTCTAGGCCCGGGGGCATCGGCCCTCTCATTCAGATGGGGCAGTACGGGACTCACGGTCAATGTCCTCCGGCCAATGAACCTTGGGTGCCAGGCAATGCATGTGGCTCAGGCCATCGTCGTCGTTCCAGTCACGGGGTGGGTGCACGAACTTCGGCAGGGCTTCGGGGCCTTGCTGCATGAATAGCCGGGCGATGGCCCAGTAGGCTTCGCCGTGGTAGAGGTCGTGAGTGAAGAACACGCGGTCGATGACTTCGTTGGTTTCTGGGTTGCGTACCGACAGCATGACGTTCTCGATCAGGCCGCCGTGGCCGGGGGCGTAGACTCGGTAGACTTCGGCGGTTACGTCGTCCCAGTTGTAGGCGACCGGTTTGACGCCCCAGCGTTTGCGACTGAAGATGAATATGCGGTCATATCGAAACTCATAAATATATATCTTTTGGCGAAGTCGATTGAAGCGGATAGGTTCGTCTCTAGGGAAATCCTGAAAAAGACTTCCTGATTTTGGCAAAATACCCGGACTCCACCC
>NZ_JALLKV010000159.1:0-334 GCF_023093815.1 Pseudomonas sp. PNPG3 | reverse complement strand
ACGGGCAGATCGTCCCGCGCCAGATCGCGCAGCTGGCCCTGAGCTTCGACCATCGCCTCATCGACGGCGCCCTCGGCGCCGTGCTGCTGCGCGACATCTCGGCCGTGCTCGAGGATCCGTCCCTCGGACTGGTCTGGGGCTGACGGGGCTGCGCCGCGGGCGGTCGGGACGAGCTCGGCCGCCGGCGGTCGGCCCGGTCCAGGCATGATCGGTACCCTGAACCGGTGACCCCGAGCCCTCCCCCCGGCGCCGACCCGCGCCGCCGCGACGATCCGCGCATGCACACGGTCGAGATGGCCGCGCTGCGGTTCTCCGATCTCGACGACGCGGGCAT
>NZ_JALLKV010000158.1:0-345 GCF_023093815.1 Pseudomonas sp. PNPG3 | reverse complement strand
CGACCCCCGGCGTGACAGGCCGGTATTCTAACCGACTGAACTACCGCTGCGTATCGTTCAGGCTTTCGCCCGATTGAAACTGGGATCAGCCCAAGGCGTTTACCTTGTGGCTTCAGACCGGTGCCAGGCACCCATCTGATACTAAAAAATGGCGCAGCGGACGGGACTCGAACCCGCGACCCCCGGCGTGACAGGCCGGTATTCTAACCGACTGAACTACCGCTGCGCAGTGCGTTCCTCTCTGGCTATCGGTTTCTTGCGAAACCTGAAGCACCAGGAACATCTCAGGAAGTGGTGGGTGATGACGGGATCGAACCGCCGACCCTCTGCTTGTAAGGCAGATGC
>NZ_JALLKV010000157.1:0-349 GCF_023093815.1 Pseudomonas sp. PNPG3 | reverse complement strand
CGTAGCCAACCAGCCATGCCCTTGGCAGAACAACTGGCACACCAGAGGTCAGTCCATCCCGGTCCTCTCGTACTAGGGACAGGTCTTCTCAAATATCCAACGCGCGCAGCGGATAGGGACCGAACTGTCTCACGACGTTCTAAACCCAGCTCGCGTACCGCTTTAATAGGCGAACAGCCTAACCCTTGGGACCAACTCCAGCCCCAGGATGCGACGAGCCGACATCGAGGTGCCAAACCATGCCGTCGATATGAGCTCTTGGGCAAGATCAGCCTGTTATCCCCGGGGTACCTTTTATCCGTTGAGCGACACCCATTCCACAATGAGGTGCCGGATCACTAGTTCCTGC
>NZ_JALLKV010000156.1:0-350 GCF_023093815.1 Pseudomonas sp. PNPG3 | reverse complement strand
GAGCGGAAAAGTACTGGTCTTGATCTCGCGCATAGTCCATTTACGATGGCGACGCATACTCACCTTTTCGCCCTTACGGCGAGTCACTTTTTGTCAAACGCGACAAAAAGTAACCAAAAAACGCTGCGCTCCCATCATCCGGCCCCTCCGCTACGCTACGGGGTTCCCTCGCGCCGGTCTTGCTCCCGGGAGTACGCGCTGCAGGCCCCATCCATGGGGCCTCAGCGCTTGACGGGCATCCATGCCCGTCACCTCCCTCCGCAAGCCCTCTGCTCGGCCTCCTGAAGTCGCGAAGATCAAGATCAAGATCAAGATCAAGATCAAGATCAAGATCAAGATCAAGATCAAGA
>NZ_JALLKV010000155.1:0-354 GCF_023093815.1 Pseudomonas sp. PNPG3 | reverse complement strand
TGGGCGTCCAGGTGTATGCCTTGGGTTTTGCAGCGCCTGTGAGATCGAGCGCCGCCCGCGCGGCGCTTCGCGGGGCAAGTCGGATCGCCGCACCGCCGCTCCCACATTTGTTGCAACGTGGCCATGCCTGTGAGGCCATGGTTGTCAGCCTTGTTGGCATGACTGGATTTCGAGGTGGGCATTGAAGCCGCCCCACCTACCTCAAGACGAGCACCAAGGCAGGCAACCATGGCCTGACAGGTTCGGCACGTTGCAACAAATGTGGGAGCGGCGGTGCGGCGATCCGACTTGCCCCGCGAAGCGCCGCGCGGGCGGCGCTCGATCTAACAGGCGCGAGGGCACTTGAGGCGTACA
>NZ_JALLKV010000154.1:0-361 GCF_023093815.1 Pseudomonas sp. PNPG3 | reverse complement strand
CGGGATTGCACCTGCTGGTCGACAGTACGGGCATCAAGATGCTGGGCGAAGGCGAGTGGAAAACGAAGAAGCACGGTGCCGACTACCGGCGCCAATGGCGCAAGATCCACCTTGGGATTGACGCGGCCACGCTGGAAATCCGGGCGATCGAAGTGACCGACAATGCCACCGGCGATGCCCCGATGCTGCCGTGCTTGCTCGACCAGATACCCACCGAGGAGGTTGTCGCGAGCGTCAGTGGCGACGGCGCCTACGACACGAAAGGCTGCCACGAAGCGATTGCACAACGCGGAGCGCAGGCACTCATTCCGACACGCAAGAACGCCAAGCCATGGAAGGACCAGCGTCCCGGTGCCAAAGC
>NZ_JALLKV010000153.1:0-369 GCF_023093815.1 Pseudomonas sp. PNPG3 | reverse complement strand
CACGTCGAGGGCCTCGGCGTACTTGCGGCCGAGCTGGAAGATGTGGCCCATCTCCATGCCGCGGGTCAGTCGCAGCGGGCCCGAGCCGTCGGGCGCCGCGTCCCCGTCGTGGACCTCGGCGGCCTCGATCGTCCCGTCGGCCGTGAAGTCGCGGCCGGCGACGAGATCGTAGACGTGCTTGCCGGCGACGCCGGCGCCGGCCACCCAGCGGGAGCCGGGGGTCACGCGGGGGTCCACCAGGTAGCGGATCTTCGAGGGCGCCTCCAGCCCGAGGCCCTCGGGGCCGATGTAGCCCTTCGCAAGCACGGGGTGGCGCGCGAAGTCCTCCTCCGCGAAGGGCGCGGCGACGGCGGGCGCGACGGCGGCCTC
>NZ_JALLKV010000152.1:0-372 GCF_023093815.1 Pseudomonas sp. PNPG3 | reverse complement strand
CTTAATCGACGACATCAGCCTGCTGATGAGCTCCCACACGAATTGCTTGATTCATTGTAAAAGACGATGCTGTAACGCGACCCTGTTATAGGTCTGTAGCTCAGTTGGTTAGAGCGCACCCCTGATAAGGGTGAGGTCGGCAGTTCAAATCTGCCCAGACCTACCATTACATGGTTCAGCCGTAGAATACACGGGGCCATAGCTCAGCTGGGAGAGCGCCTGCCTTGCACGCAGGAGGTCAGCGGTTCGATCCCGCTTGGCTCCACCATTTTCGCCGTACGCAGTAGCTTGTCAGAACTTAGAAATGAACATTCAGCTCGAATGTTGATTTCTGACTTTTGTCAGATCGTTCTTTAAAAATTCGGATATGTG
>NZ_JALLKV010000151.1:0-373 GCF_023093815.1 Pseudomonas sp. PNPG3 | reverse complement strand
TGCTCTTGCTCTTGCTCTTGCTCTTGCTCTTGCTCTTGCTCTTGCTCTTGCTCTTGATCTTCGCGACTTCAGGAGGCCGAGCAGAGGTCTTGCGGAGGGAGGTGACGGGCATGGATGCCCGTCAAGCGCTGAGGCCCCATGGATGGGGCCTGCAGCGCGTACTCCCGGGAGCAAGACCGGCGCGAGGGAACCCCGTAGCGTAGCGGAGGGGCCGGATGATGGGAGCGCAGCGTTTTTTGGTTACTTTTTGTCGCGTTTGACAAAAAGTGACTCGCCGTAAGGGCGAAAAGGTGAGTATGCGTCGCCATCGTAAATGGACTGTAAGCGTCCGGCGAACTCACCTTCCGAACTCCAGCATTAAGGGCGATGGTGT
>NZ_JALLKV010000150.1:0-384 GCF_023093815.1 Pseudomonas sp. PNPG3 | reverse complement strand
GCCTCCCGCGTTCCGCTGCTGACGCAGCTGACGGGCATCCTCGGACAGGTCGGCCAGATCGCCTCGGCGGTGCCCTTCG
The DNA here is from genome assembly GCF_023093815.1 of Pseudomonas sp. PNPG3. NCBI lineage: Bacteria > Pseudomonadati > Pseudomonadota > Gammaproteobacteria > Pseudomonadales > Pseudomonadaceae > Pseudomonas > Pseudomonas sp. PNPG3. Next base: position 305 of record NZ_JALLKV010000150.1, on the reverse strand, counting down.
TGATCATCCTCGGCATCGCCGGCTGGGGCACCGCCTTCCGCACCTCCGCGGGGGTCGCCGCCTGCGCCGCGGTGCTCGTGCTGCTGATCGTGCGGGCCGCCCCCGCGGGCGCGAGCCGCGCCGCGAGCCGGCAGGACATCCGTAGGATCCCGCTGGTCGTCGGCCGCATCGTGCGGCATCCGGCGACGCTGCTGGGCTTCTTCACGCACTTCACCGCGGGCTTCCCCGGCATCGTCTTCGCGATGATGTGGGGCTACCCGTATCTCACCGCGGGGGAGGGGCTCAGCCAGGCGGCCGCCTCCTCC
>NZ_JALLKV010000014.1:98339-122785 GCF_023093815.1 Pseudomonas sp. PNPG3 | reverse complement strand
TTGAAAGTGTCGATGGCGAAGTAGCCGGAAAACAGGGGCTACTTCAGACCATCCCAAGGTATGAACTCGCTAGTGGCCGAGTTCAATCAGGTAGTTGAATCTTCAAGCCGCGGGCCGACTGAATGGCCACGTAGTAAGCGTCCTTCAATACCCTGGCCAGCTCCGGGGCATTTTCCTCGAACTCCTTCGATGCAATAGCTCCAATCGTTAGCCTGTGCAGCTTGGATTTATCCTTTTCGGTACCGTCGAAAACTGCCCTGATGTAATTTAACTGGTCGACTATAGTCGCGTAAACCGTAAAGCCAGGAATGCGATTTGTCGGTCAATCGCCAGCGCAATTGCTTTATCTACATACTCCAGTGGTGTGGCTGGTTTCATCTCTCACCTACTCATATTAGTTTGAAAGGTTATTTCCGGTACAGGTTATTTGCATCGTTCCACGGAATGGATTTCGGTCCACGTGATGTGCATGAGTTGTATCGATATGTGCTTGATTCTTGGCGGTGTTCACTTGGAGGCATGGGGCTATTGGCCTGCGGCTTTCAGCAGTAGCTCCAGTTCGACGCTCAGCTTCATCGCGGCAGGGTCTTGCGCCTTCAGGCTGTCGATGTTCAAGCGAAGCTTGAGTAATTTCTGCTTGAGTGTTTCGGTGTTCATGGTCAGTCCTGATTGGGATAAGGAACTGCACCACTTCACCGCAGCGTAAGAGGGCGCCACTCATTTGTTGGTAGGGTCAAACGTTCATGCAATGTCGGATTTCGTCAGCATTTATCTATGTGGCACTAGATGGCCGTGCCCCGATTTTTTCCTGGCTTGATGATCAGTAATTCGTCGAGTTGTCTTTTGCGGCATTTTATCACGAAAGCCAGCGCCGAATCAGGGTCGTCCATGAAGGCATCAAATGTAGCTGGAGCGATGGCGTAATATTCTTCGTAGTCAACCATGCCGTTGCTGACGGGGAACGAAACGTAATACTGACCAGCGTCTTCTTCGATGCCGACAGAGAACATGTGTTGACGACTGATGAAAAGATCTTTGAATTTCATAGGGTGCCTTCAAAAAGGGGAGCGGTATTGAACATCTTGGCGGCAATACCCGCCGCGTCTATGACGGCTTCACTGTTGCCGTCAGGTAGCTTGCCACCAGGGATCCAGAATTCGTTAGCACCGGCTTCATTTCCTGATGGTGATTTCTTCATTCATGGCACGCTTGAGCAGGCCATCCAGTTCCTCAAGCAATAGGGCCGCAACGCGCTCTTGATGTTGATAGTGCTCAAGCAACTTGCGCAGCGCCATAGCCGCGTGTTTCAGTGCAGCTGGATTCATGGTGGGGTTCCTGTCATATCAGGTTGTGGTACACCTCCCACGGCCGCAGTGGAAACCTCAGCCGTTTGGCGGTCGGCGTCCCCACGGTAGTTATTTTTCTCCAGGCAGGCGAATCTTTAGGCCGTTGGCGGATTGCTCTGCAATGTAATAAACATGAAGCAATGCCTCGGCGAGGGCTTCGTCCGTGGGTTCAAATTCTTTAGCCGCGATAGCACCAATCGTCAGTCTGTGCAGCTTCGATTTATCCTTCTCCGTACCGTCGAACACGGCCCTGATGTACTTTAACTGATCGATGACGGTGGCGTAGACAGGAAAGCCAGGGATGCGATTTTGGCGGTCAATGGCGAGTGCGAGCGCTTTGTCTACATACTCGAGTGGTGTAGTAGGTTTCAAGTTAATCACCTGGGCTTACCAACTTGAATGTAGTGATCCGGCTTGAAGCACACCCGGTCATCATTGACCCAGAACAACTGCAGCCTGGGGGCGCTTGGCCAGGTAGGCAAGTCTATCCCGTCGGGACGCAGCTTGCGGATGACCCACCTCTTGGCTTAATCGTATGCATCGCTGACGCACCACCCCGGCTTCCAAAAGGTGGGGTTTATGGAGCGCTACGATTTTTGCCGGAGTGGGTTAATGTCCATCGTGGCTCAGCCTGCTGGGGGTAGGGTCTGTAGCTTTCGTCAGTGACTGCGCTCGATGTACAGTGGCTGGCCTGATTGAACGTAGGCAATCAATCGGGCAGTTGAATTTTGAGGCCACGAGCCGACTGGATGGCTACGTAATAGGCGTCTTTCAGTGCTCTGGCCAACTCGGGGTCATTTTCTTCGAATTCTTTTGAGGCAATGGCACCGATACTGAGTTGGTGGAGTTTCGATTTATCTTGCTCACGCCCTTCGAACACGGCTTTCACATAGTCAAGTTGGTTTAGTAGCATCCCATAAATGGGGTAAGCGGGACAGGCCTTGTTCCGCTGCGCGGTGATGTCGATAGCCTTCTGTACATAGCCGAGGGGGGTTGTGGGTTTCATAATGCACCTGGTGTTATCAGTTTGAAGAGCTCGCGTTGGCCAGAGGTCATCTGCCGAGCACCGCCAATGGCGTTATAGGGTTGGGAAGGGACGGACCAGGTATCCAGTACCGGTGCCGAGGTGCTCCTCAGCAGCGTGACCTTCTCAGTGCTCTGGTAGACGTTCACGATCTTGGGCACGATGGTTTCCGTTTTGTAGATTTGGCCAAGCGGGTTGATCCCCAGTTGCCCTGGCACCACGTCTGGGGTAGGAGAGTACCACATGCCTTGCCGGCCGCCGGGCACCTGGAATTGCCAAAGTGTCTTGCCCCGGTTGATTGTTTCCGTGAAGACTGGTTGAGTGAAGTCCAAGCCGTTCATGTAGCCTTCGTAGTCGGCAGGCTTATAGCCCTGTGACTTGAAGAAGTTTACAGCAGTTTCCTGGTTGCCTCGTATGTTGATGTCCTGTGCCAAGTTACCCGTTCGAGCGAACTTCTTGTTCAGGTACTCCCTACGGGAAACTTCCGTTAAGCCTGGCTTATCCGGTGCCTGAGCAATGGGCGGTCGATCGGGTAGTGGTCGCAATGGCTCCGGTTGCGCTTGTGCACGAGAGATCGGTGCGGCCTCTCTGGGCTGCAAATCTGGCTGCGCCAACAGCTTCTGCTCATTCTTCGCCAACCAGGCCGCCAGCTGCTTGTTGGAGATCTCGGCCTGCAGCCGAGCGCTCCGGGCGGCAATGCTTTCCATGCTGCTCATCACGCCAGCCTTCATCTGCCCTCGAGTCAGATAGGTAACGATTGCAGTCAACAACAGCAGCACCAACTGCTCCTGCCCACGAGCCAGTTGGCGCGCCGCACGCTCGACACGCTCCTGGGCCTGCGCCGCGGAACCGCCGCTCGGGTCCAGGCCAGCAGGCTTGAGGCCATCCTCGGCGAACCAGGCCGTGGCCATCCCTTGCTGCAAGGTCGACAGGCAGGCCGGCAGGCCCTGGTAGAAATACTCGGCAATCGCCGACAGCCCCAGGCCCATGAGGATCAGGTTGCCGACCTGCAGGCCAATGCCGGCGCCGGCCACGGCCCCAGGTGCCGCGCCAACACCGAACGCGAACGCCCCGGCCACGCCGCCGGCCAGTGTACCGACCGCCACACTGCCACCGAGGATCATCGACACCTCTTTGACCAGTTGCAGCAGCACCGGCAGGATTTGCTCGATACCTATCGAGGACCACTTGCGCTTGAGGTTGTCCTGAATGATCGGGTAGGACAGGGCCATGGCCTGGCGCACGTTGTCGATACGCTGGCCACCGAGGTAGCCATAGGCCTGGTTGGCGCCATTGCTCACTCGCCGGCTGAAACCGTCCCAGGCCTCATGGGCGCTGTTCAGGCCGCTATCGACGCTCTGGTTGAGCTCGCTGAATTTCTGCTCGAGATTGCGTTCGATGTCTCCCCAACTGGGGATGTTGGCTAAAAGATCCATTTTCGCTTCACTGTCCATGGAAGTGGCGGCGCTCGGCGGCGAGCGCAGCATGTCGCGTCAGACCTCAGGATGGGGGCGAAGTCCGGCGGAGAGCCCATTGTTCTCATGACAGGCGTGCGCGGCAATGATGGCAATCGAGCATCGCTGCACGGTTTTGTGGCTGGCCGCATCCCGCAAGTGCCATTACGGCTGCGTTCGCGATGGCCATTTGCCGGAGTTGGTCAGTGGCGAAAAATTTGAACCAATCCACGTTATGAAACATTTTTCTCCGCCAGTGGAGCTGATGCGTCAGGTAGAGAGGCAGTTCGAGTTGGAGCCGTCAGGCATAGGCTCTGATCGACACCTCAAGAACCTTCTGCGACGGGCCGTTCGGCGGTAGCCGGAGCGCTTCCGGGCGCCAGTGAGGAATATTAAAGATGGCGATATGACATTGCCTTGCAGGGCGGTATTAGCCGGTTTTTCTAGGCCTGTAGTGATTTGACAGGGCAGCTTTTGCCGGTGTTTCCTTTGGGCCTTTCTGCCTGCCTGGCATTCGGGAATGTGAACCATGTCGCATTAATTTCAATGCATGATGGCACTTTCCTTTCTGCAGGCAGTCGCATGATTCCGCAGAGCACGCGCGTTATGCGCGCATGCAGAATACGCCCGCAAGATCAGGGTTGCAGCTGAGCATCGCAAGCGCGTGCTGGCCGTGTTTTCAAGGAGATTTCGCATGATCATGGACCTGGCCTCCGCGCTGCTGTCGCCGCAGAACCGCCGCCTGTTCAAGTTTCACAACCTGGCCAACCCCGAGCAGGAACTGCTGCTGGAAACCTTCAAGGGCACCGAAGCCCTGTCGCGGGCGTTCAACTACGAACTGCTGCTGGTCTGCGAAGACTCCGGCGTGCCGCTCAAATCCATGATGGGCCAGCATGTCAGCATCGAGATCGAACTGGCCGAAGGCGGCCCGCGCTACATAACCGGCTACCTCACACGCTTTGCCAGCATTGGCAGCGACGGCGGCATGGCACGCTATACCGCAACCCTCAACCCGTGGTTCTCGATGTTGAAGAACCGCTTCGACACGCGGATCTTCCAGGGCAACACGGTCGAGGAAGTGGTTACCGAAGTGTTCGCCCTGTGCCCGGCGTTCTCTCGTCACGAGTTCCGCCTGACCCGTCCGCAGAAGCGCTACACCTACATCACCCAGTACCGTGAAACCGACTTCAACTTCGTCCAGCGCCTGCTGGAGGAAGAGGGGATGTTCTACTACTTCGAGCACACCGCCGAAGGCCACACCATGATCATCTGCGATGACTCCAGCACGCTGGTGGACATCCCCGAGCAACCGCAAATCCGCTTCCACAGCGCCTCGGTCACCGAGACTGCCGACTCCATCACCCAGTGGAGCGGCAACCGCCAGTTGCAATCCGGCAAGATGGCCACGCAGACCTTCGACTACCGCCAGCCCAACAACCGCCTGCCGGTGGCGCTGAACAGCGTGAACAAGCAGGGCGATGTCGAGAACTTCGAGATCTACGACTTCCCCGGCCAGTACACCCACGGCACCTACGACGAGGGCGAAACCCTGCTGCGCCTGCGCATCGAGGCGCTGGAGCTACGCGGCAAGAAATTCGAAGGTGCCAGTAACTGTCGGGCCATGAAGCCGGGCTACACCTTCGAGCTGCTGCAGCACTACATCCACGACCAGGGCCCGGTAGAAGACCGCCAGTTCCTGCTGATGAGCGTGGAAAGCGAAGGCCACAACAACTACCTTACCGGCCAGCAGGCCAGCTACTTCAACACCTTCAGTTGCGTGCGCAAGAAGATCCCGTTCCGCCCGCAGCTGAGCACGCCCAAGCCGACCATCGCCGGCCCGCAGACCGCGATCATCGTCGGCCCACCGGGTGAGGAGATCTTCACCGACGAGCTGGGCCGGGTGAAGATCCAGTTCCACTGGGACCGCAATGGCAAGTACAACGACCACAGCTCGTGCTGGGTACGCGTCGCCCAGTCCGGTGCCAGCGGCGGCTTCGGCAGCATCCAGATCCCACGTGTAGGCGACGAAGTGGTGGTGGTGTTCCTCGACGGCAACCCCGACCGGCCGCTGATCATGGGCAGCCTGTACAACAGCACCAACACCCCGCCATGGTCGCTGCCGGCGAACAAGACCCAGAGTGGTTTCCTGACCCGGTCGATGAAGGGCGACGGCGGTACCGCCAACTTCTTCCGCTTCGAGGACAAGGCTGGCGCCGAGCAGATCATCATGCATGCCGAGCGCAACATGGATACCGAGATCGAGTTGGATGAGACCCATGATGTGGGGAACAACCGCACGATTACGGTGGGCGGCACGCACACCGAAACGGTCAAGAAAGACACCATGGTGCAAGTGACCGAAGGTTCCTACACCCTGCAGGTCGACAACCAGTTCATACAGGTGGCCGCCAAGCAGCACATCATCCTGCAGGTGGGCGACAGCAGCATCACGCTGACCCCGGAAGGCATCGAGATCAAAGGCAAGGTCATCGTGACCACCAGCACCGACACCACCCAGATCACTGGCGCTGCAGTGCGGATCAACGACTGAGGCAAGGTTCATGTACAAGCCCTCGATCTACGACCGCATCTCTGCCAGGCGCGAAGCGCAAGAGGAGGCTGCGCGGCTGGCCAGGTTGGCGGAAGCCGCTCATGTGCCTGAGCCTGTGCCCGAGCCGGAACCGGTGCCAGCCGCGTTGCAGGATGTGGGCAGCGGTTTCACCTTCGCAGGTTTCACTCTGCAGTTTCCGATCGGCTTTCGCTTTCGCGACATCCAGACCACCATCGAGCATGAAGGCGAGCCGATCAGCCTCAGCATCCGCCGCCGTGATGTACGCGCCAGGCAGCCGCTGGAGCAATTGTTCGACGGCGCGATCCAGGCTTTGCGCGAATTGAACCCGCAACTGCGCGTGATTCGTCAACGTGATTGCCTCCTGGCTGGCAACCCGGCCAAGGTCCTGGATTTCCACTTCAATGCTGGCCACGAGCCCCGGCACGGTCGCCTGGTCGGCGCGCTGGTGCCCATCGCCGGCAGCCAGTCGCTGCAATGGCTGGATATTTCCAGCGTGATCGACCCAAGCAAGCCGGGCCTGAGCCAGTGGCTGGCCGAGTTCGACCGCATGCTCGATGGCTTCGCGCAGGGCTGACACCCGATTTTTTCGCTATCAGGAATTTTCATCGCATGGATTACGAGTTGCAGGAAGGCGGCATCGCGCTGCCGGCAGGTTTCGAGGACCGCACGGTCAACATGTTCGTCTTGGGTGCCAGTGTTCCAGCACCGTTGAGCATCACCATCTCGCGTGACACCTTGCTGCCGGACGAAGCGCTGCAGGCCTATGTCGATCGCCAGGTGAAGATGCTCACCTCCAAGCTGCGTGGTTACACCCGCATGGGCAACAAGGCCGTCTCGCTCTCGGCTACCGCACCCATTGCCGGCATCCAGATCGACGCCTACTACATGAACCAGGGCCGCCCGCTGTATCAGCGCCAGGCCGCTTTCATCATCAGCCCCGGGCGTGCCCTGATCTTTTCCACCACCGCACAGGCCGACTTCAGTGCCCAGCAGAACCAGGACTGGGACAACTTGCTGGCCAGCTTCACGCCGCGAGCCCCGTCCGTAACCAGCGCCGAGTCCGGCGAACAGGAGTAATCCCTCATGTTCGAAGCGGCCAGGTTCGGCGACGAGATATCGCACACCAGCGCGCTGGGGGGCTTCCTGATCGGGGCAGCCCTGGGCATCGCGCTGGTGGCCACGGTGGCCATCGCCACCTTCACCTGTGGGTTCGGCGTGGCCTTGCTGGCCGGCCTCGCAGCCGGCATCGGAGGCAGCTTGCTGACCGCCGCCGGAGAGGCGATAGGCAGTATGTTCTCGTCCCCCTCAGGGACGATAACCACTGCCTCACCCAACGTTTTCATCAACAGCCGCAAGGCCGCCCGCGTCGAAAAAAGCATCGGTGCCTGCGACAAGCACCCTGGCCCGGTGCAGATCGCCGAAGGCTCGACCAATGTCTTCATCAACAGCGTCGCGGCTGCACGCAAGGGCGACAAGCTGACCTGCGGCGCGACCATTTCCGGTGGGTCGGACAACGTCATCATCGGCGGTGGCACCTACCGCTATCTGCCAGTGGATGACGAGATCCCGGAGTGGCTGCGCACCACCGTGGATGTGCTGATGGCCATCGCCGGTGCCGCGGGTGGTATCGCGCAGTTGATCAAGGCCGGTACGCAAGCCGGCATGAAAGCCATAATGCCTTGCGCCCTGAAGTTCACCGCCGGCTTCGTCGCTGGCGAGGTAGCCAGCCGCTACGTGGTCGAACCCGTCGCCCGCAGGGCCATCGGCGGCCTGGTCGGCAACCCGGTCGACCTCACCACCGGCCGCAAACTGATCCCCGACGAAATCGACTTCAGCCTGCCTGGCCTGATGCCGATCGAGTGGTCACGCTTCTACGCCAGCGACCTGACTGTCGATAGCGTGCTCGGTCGCGGCTGGGTGCTGCCTTGGGAGCAGAGCCTGCGCCGCCAGGGCTCGTTCATCTACCTCACCGACAACCAGGGCCGCGAAATCCCGTTCGTGACCTTGCAACCGGGCCAGCGCATCTACAACCCGCACGAACAGGTGTACCTGGTATGCACCGAGGGCGGCCACTACATCCTGCAAACCCTCGACAACCTGTTCTTCTATTTCGGCGAAGTGCCAGACACCAACAGCGAAGTGCCGCTGCAACGCATCGAAAACGCCCTCGGCCACTTCCTGCATTTCACCCGCACGCCCGATGGTACGCTGACCGACATCAGCGCCACCGGCGGTACCCGCGTGCACCTGCACTACGACAACCCGCTGGGTCGCCTGACCGACATCAAGCGCGTGGTGAACAACGAAGCGGTGGAAACGCTCACCCAGTACCGCTATGACGAACACGGCCAGCTGAGCGCGGTGATCAACCGCAACGGCGACACGGTGCGCAGCTTCAGCTACGCCGAAGGCCTGATGGTAACCCACAGCAACGCGCTGGGCCTGGGCTGCCACTACCGTTGGGAAACCCTCGGCGACAAGCCGCGCGTGGTCGAGCACTGGACCAGCGATGGCGAGCACTACCACTTCCGCTACGACCTCGACGCCCGCACCAGCTGGGCCACCGACGTGCTCGGCCGCGAGCTGGAAGTGCAGTACAACGCCGATCATCGCGTGCTCGCCAGCCGTGACTACGGTGGCGAACGCTACGCCATCGAGCTGGACGAGCAGGGCAACATGGTTGGCCTGGATTTGCCGGACGGCAACCGGCTCGCCTTCAAGTACGATGAATACGCCCGCCTGCTGGAAGAAACCGACCCGCTGGGCCGCAAGACCACCTACGAATATCACCACCTGACCACGCTGGTGACCCAGGTCAGCTATCCGGACGGCAGCACCTGGCGAGCGCGCTACGACGACAAGGGCAACCTGCTCGCCGAATTCGATGCCCTCGGCCAGATGACCGAGTACCTGAACAGCGATGACGGCCTGCCGCATACCATCATCGATGCGACTTACAAGTCCAAGTACCTGTGGTGGAACACCCTGGCCCAGGTCGAGCGTTATCAGGACTGCTCGGGCAAGAGCACCTGGTACCGCTACGACGAACGCCAGCACCTCGTCGCGGTGACCGATGCGCTGAACCAGACCACCACCCTGGAGCGCAAGCCCGACGGCGAAGTGCTGCGTATCAGCCACCCGGACGGTACTGCGGAAACCTTCACCTACAACGTCTACGGCCAGGTAATCAGCCACACCGACGGCAAAGGTCAGACCACCCGTTTGATGCGTACGGCCCGTGGCCTGCCGAGCAGCCGCCAGGATGCCAAGGGCCAGCGGGTACGCTACGAGTATGACAAGGCCGTGCGCCTGATCGCGCTGGTCAATGAGAACAACGCCACGTACAGCTTTGCCTACGACGCTTCGGACCGGCTGACTGAAGAAGTGCGGGTGGATAACCTGACCCGGCGTTTCAGCTACAACGTCGGTGGCCATCTGACCCGACTGGATGAGATTGGCTATGGCGAAAATGCCGAGCGGCCGGAGCGGCATACGCTGTTCGAGCGTGACAGCATTGGCCGGTTGGTCGCCAAGATCAACCGCGATGCGCGTCAAGACTATGCGTACGACGACGGCGACCGGTTGCTGAGCATCGAGCGGCAACCGACCGGGATCGGCAAGCAGCTTGGGATCACGGAAGAGAAGCTGGAGTACGCCTACGATCTGCTCGGCCGGCTGATCAAAGAAATCACGGTAGACGGCGCAGTCACCTATGATTATGACCCGCTCAGCAACCTAACCACGCTGACCCTACCGGATGGACGAAAGCTCAATTACCTGTATTACGGCAGCGGGCATTTGCACCAGCTGAACCTGGATGGCCAGGTGATCAGCGACATGGAGCGTGACGACCTACACCGCGAGGTGTACCGGACCCAGGGCAAGCTCACCAGCTGCTTCGGTTATGACGCGATGGGGCGCAAGGCCTGGCAGTTTGCCTCGAACTTGCCGGCCGACAAGCTCTCGCAGGTGCACAACACTGGGATCAATACCTCGCTGCTGGTGGAGCATGCCTACAACCCGATCCACCGTCGCTATCAGTACGACCCGGCGGGTGAACTGGTGCGCACGCTGGACAAGCTGCGTGGCGAGATCAAGTACGAATACGAAGCTAACGGGCAGTTGCGCAGCCGCGATACCGGCTCGCTGGTGGGCAGCGAAGAGTTCCGTTACGACCCGGCAGCCAACCGCCTGGACTTCAATGCGCGGCAGTTCGACAAGGTCAGGAACAACCGGATCAGGCAGTGGCGGGACCAGGAGTACCGCTATGATCCTTGGGGCAACCTGATCGAGAAGCGCTCGGGGCACAGCAAGCTGCAGAGCTTTGCCTATGACTGCGAGAACCGTCTGGTTCGGGCTGAAACGGTGGTCAACGGCAAGTTAGAGAGCTCTGGGCAATACCGGTACGACAGTCTTGGACGGCGGGTGGCTAAACAGGCAGAGATCAACGGCCAGGTTGAACAGAAGCGCTTCCTCTGGCAAGGCTTGCGGATGCTGCGAGAAGAGACGCCTGGGCAGAGCATCTTGTATGTGTACGAGCCGGGTGGCTATGCGCCGTTAGCGAGGGTAGATCAGGCGGAAGGGGAAGGGCAGAAGCTTTATTACTTCCATACCGACCAAATTGGTACGCCGCTGGAATTGACCGATAGCGACGGGCAGATCGTTTGGCAAGCGACTTATCGCTCATGGGGCGAGATAGAGCAGCTGACGGTAAACAAGGTCATGCAGAACATACGTTTCCAGGGGCAGTATCTAGATTGTGAAACGGAGCTGCATTACAACACCTTTAGGTATTTCGATCCGGAAGTTGGTAGGTTTATCACTCAGGATCCAATTGGTTTGTCTGGTGGGAGAAACTTATATAGCTACGCTCCGAATTCTATTGGCTGGATAGACCCCTTGGGCTGGTGCTCAAAAGCGCTGGGGAAAAATCTGGAAAGTAGCGGTGTGGCGCGACCTCAAAACACCGCGGCCCACCATATTGTCGGAGATAGCGCAAAACTCGCCGCCCCTGCTAGGGCAATTTTGAATAAGCATGGAATTGACGTTGACGGCGCGGCTAACGGGGTTTTCTTGCCAAATAGATTTAACACTGATATCAGTGTGCCAGGGATACTGCACAACGGGAAGCATCCTAATAGTTACTTTGAATCTGTCAATAAAATTATAGCAAATGCCGATGCCGCAGGTGGTAAGGATGCAGTGCTCAAAGCGATAGGAAATATCCGGCAAAAATTATTGAATGCTCCTAGAGAGTCCAGCTGGAAAGACATTTTTGGATGATTATGAAATATTATTATATAACTCAGAGCGATGAATTTAAAACACTTGTCGGTAAGGGAGACGAACTGGCCTTGTATGATGCCGCACAGCAGTATGCCTTTGGTAAAGATTCCAGTGCTGTGTTTTCCAGGCAGTATGAGTTAGAGTTTAACTCTGACGACAAGAGAAAAAAGGATGGCTCTGATGTGTTTACTTTCTTCAGTCCCGTGCTTGTTTTGACGTCCAAGGCTAAAAGCCTTCTTCAATCTATAGCTTCTGACTCTTTTGTGGATGTAGATGTTCTATCCCCAAACCCAGATCATTTAGGTGTAGTGGTTGATGCGAAAATTGATGGCGCACTTAATAAAGAACTGTCGGAATTTGATGAGTACCCTAACGGCCTGGTTGTTTACAAGCTAGTATTGAATCATCAGGCAGTACAGGGGTTCGACGTTTTTCGCGTAGCTGAAAACCCACTTTCTATTTATGTGTCTGATAGGTTTTTAGAGGCGGCAAAGCGGATAGGCTTGAAAGGTTTGGATTTCAAGGAAGTTGAAGCAGTTTGATTCACGCCGTGAAGGCGATTGTGTATCCAAATGCTCCTTAAAAACCCAGAGTGTCAAGGACTGAGGCGTAAACCTCAGTCCTATTGACGAAGTACAAGACATTAACGCTGAGATACCGCTGCACCGCGACGAGAATGCCCTTGGCCCGACCGACATCAAGCGCGTGGTAAGTACCGCTACGACGAGCACGGCTAGCTGACGACGGTAATCAACCGCTACGGCACGCACCGTGCGCAACTTCAGCTACGCCGAAGGCCTGATGGTAACCCACAGCAACGCGCTGGGCCTGGGCTGCCACTACCGTTGGGAAACCCTCGGCGACAAGCCGCGCGTGGTCGAGCACTGGACCAGCGATGGCGAGCACTACCACTTCCGCTACGACCTCGACGCCCGCACCAGCTGGGCCACCGACGTGCTCGGCCGCGAGCTGGAAGTGCAGTACAACGCCGATCATCGCGTGCTCGCCAGCCGTGACTACGGTGGCGAACGCTACGCCATCGAGCTGGACGAGCAGGGCAACATGGTTGGCCTGGATTTGCCGGACGGCAACCGGCTCGCCTTCAAGTACGATGAATACGCCCGCCTGCTGGAAGAAACCGACCCGCTGGGCCGCAAGACCACCTACGAATATCACCACCTGACCACGCTGGTGACCCAGGTCAGCTATCCGGACGGCAGCACCTGGCGAGCGCGCTACGACGACAAGGGCAACCTGCTCGCCGAATTCGATGCCCTCGGCCAGATGACCGAGTACCTGAACAGCGATGACGGCCTGCCGCATACCATCATCGATGCGACTTACAAGTCCAAGTACCTGTGGTGGAACACCCTGGCCCAGGTCGAGCGTTATCAGGACTGCTCGGGCAAGAGCACCTGGTACCGCTACGACGAACGCCAGCACCTCGTCGCGGTGACCGATGCGCTGAACCAGACCACCACCCTGGAGCGCAAGCCCGACGGCGAAGTGCTGCGTATCAGCCACCCGGACGGTACTGCGGAAACCTTCACCTACAACGTCTACGGCCAGGTAATCAGCCACACCGACGGCAAAGGTCAGACCACCCGTTTGATGCGTACGGCCCGTGGCCTGCCGAGCAGCCGCCAGGATGCCAAGGGCCAGCGGGTACGCTACGAGTATGACAAGGCCGTGCGCCTGATCGCGCTGGTCAATGAGAACAACGCCACGTACAGCTTTGCCTACGACGCTTCGGACCGGCTGACTGAAGAAGTGCGGGTGGATAACCTGACCCGGCGTTTCAGCTACAACGTCGGTGGCCATCTGACCCGACTGGATGAGATTGGCTATGGCGAAAATGCCGAGCGGCCGGAGCGGCATACGCTGTTCGAGCGTGACAGCATTGGCCGGTTGGTCGCCAAGATCAACCGCGATGCGCGTCAAGACTATGCGTACGACGACGGCGACCGGTTGCTGAGCATCGAGCGGCAACCGACCGGGATCGGCAAGCAGCTTGGGATCACGGAAGAGAAGCTGGAGTACGCCTACGATCTGCTCGGCCGGCTGATCAAAGAAATCACGGTAGACGGCGCAGTCACCTATGATTATGACCCGCTCAGCAACCTAACCACGCTGACCCTACCGGATGGACGAAAGCTCAATTACCTGTATTACGGCAGCGGGCATTTGCACCAGCTGAACCTGGATGGCCAGGTGATCAGCGACATGGAGCGTGACGACCTACACCGCGAGGTGTACCGGACCCAGGGCAAGCTCACCAGCTGCTTCGGTTATGACGCGATGGGGCGCAAGGCCTGGCAGTTTGCCTCGAACTTGCCGGCCGACAAGCTCTCGCAGGTGCACAACACTGGGATCAATACCTCGCTGCTGGTGGAGCATGCCTACAACCCGATCCACCGTCGCTATCAGTACGACCCGGCGGGTGAACTGGTGCGCACGCTGGACAAGCTGCGGGGTGAGATCAAATACGAGTACGAAGCCAACGGGCAGTTGCGCAGCCGTGATACCGGCTCGCTGGTGGGCAGCGAGGAGTTCCGCTACGACGCGGCGGCCAACCGGCTGGACTTCAATGCGCGGCAGTTCGACAAGGTCAAGGACAACCGGATCAGACAGTGGCGGGATCAGGAGTACCGTTACGATCCGTGGGGCAACCTGATCGAGAAGCGCTCGGGACACAGCAAGCTGCAGAGCTTTAGCTATGACTGCGAGAACCGGCTGGTGCGGGCGGAAACTGTGGTCAACGGCAAGCTGGAGAGTACCGGGCAGTACCGGTACGACAGCCTTGGGCGACGGGTGGCCAAGCAGGCGGAGATCAATGGCCAGGTCGAACAGAAGCGCTTCCTCTGGCAAGGCTTGCGGATGCTGCATGAGGAGACGCCGGGGCAGAGCATCCTGTACCTGTATGAGCCGGGCAGCTATGCGCCGTTGGCGCGGATCGATCAGGTGGAGGGGGAAGAGCAGAAGCTCTATTACTTCCATACTGACCAGATTGGTACGCCGTTGGAGCTTACGAACAGTGACGGCAAGATCGTCTGGCAGGCGACGTATCGCTCATGGGGTGAGATAGAGCAGATAACCGTCAATAGAGTTGAGCAGAACCTACGTTTTCAAGGTCAATACTATGATGTTGAAACGGGAATTTATTATAATACTTTTCGTTATTATGATTCGCAAATAGGTAGGTTTTGCACTCAGGATCCTATTGGCCTCAATGGTGGTCTGAATTTATATCAATATGTCCCAAATCCACTATCCTGGATCGATCCTTGGGGGTGGATGCCATTTTGGAAGCCCTTGAAACCTGACGGTATGGGGCACCATCCGTTCCCCCGTGCTCATGCAAACACCCATGGGTTCCCAGAGCTAGGTACCAAGCTCGACTCGCCATCATGGTTCCCCAATGAGATTGAAGGTTCTGATAAGCTACATCAGCAATTCCATGATGCAATAAAGAAAGAAGGTGTACCGTTTAACAAGAAGTTTGAAGGGACGTCTGAAGAATTGGTTAAGAAGCTAAACAAGGCTTACGAGGGGTTCCCTCAAAAGGGCACGTTAAAAATTCCTCGTACCGGACAAGTGCTTGCGAAAGATGTAACTATTGGTGAGGCCCTAACTAAGTCGCTTGGCAAAGGCAGTGGTAACAATTCTGCAGGAGGATGCGGGTAATGAAACGGAGTGCGTTGATAGAGCTGTATGCTCCAGGAATAGTATTGTTTGATCCGGTACAATTTGCGGCTTTCATAAAAAGCAAAGGGTTAACAGATGCAAATATCTTTAATGCTTTTTTGAAAGACGAAGCGCTTGGGCGGCAGGCGATTGAACAGGGGGTGGTTTTTCCTATATACCAAATTTCGGAGCAAGAATACTCTGTTTTTACAGAGTGTCAAAATGTGGGGGTGGATGATTTGCCTGAGCCGGTATTCGAGTATTCAGGACTTCCTTTGGTAATAGTTTCTGGTGTCCTGATTGTTTCGGATCTCAATGCGCTATTTGACTGGGATGAAGATTTTTTCCTAAATTACAAAGCCGAGTATGCTTCTCGACTTCCGAGTAATGATTATATTGATGTTGAGCCTGGTATTTATAGTTTGTCCATCAAGGGATATGCAGGGCTTCGTGAATATGGTTCGGAATACGGATATGGACTCGAGTTTATCTCTGTCCCAGTTCTGCCAGTAGTTGCTGATGGTTCCGATGTGAGTCATCTTGATTTTGAACTGGTTGCTTGTTGAGTTTTAAAATGTGATTGAGCTGCTTGAGCTGGGCTGTGGTCGTTATTTTTCCTGATGATTTAATGCTTCGAGGGCATAGATCTTTAAAAACATGATCGATTCAGTGGGGCTGATTTAGCCCCATTTCTTTTTAGTTATAAAGGCAAATGACCTGGGGCATTGGGTTTGTCCGATCTATTGACCGAGCCATAACAGCGATGACGGCCTGCCGCATACCATCATCGACGCGACCTACCAGTCCAAGTACCTACGGTGGAGCACCCTGGCACAGGTCGAGCGTTATCAGGACTGCTCGGGCAAGAGCACCTGGTACCGCTACGACGAACGCCAGCACCTGATCGCGGTGACCGATGCGCTGAACCAGACCACTTCGCTGGAACGCAAACCCGACGGTGAAGTGCTGCGCATCCATCACCCGGATGGCACTGCCGAACGCTTCACCTACAACACCCTCGGCCAGGTGCTGACGCACACCGATGGCAAAGGCCAGACCACCTGCCTGCAGCGCACCTCGCGCGGCTTGCCGAGCAGCCGCCAGGACGCCAAGGGCGAGTGGGTCCGTTACGAGTACGACAAGGCCCTGCGCCTGACCGCACTGGTCAACGAGAACGGTGCAGCCTACCGCTTTGCCTACGACGCTTCGGACCGGCTGAGCGAAGAAGTGCGGGTCGACAGCCTGACCCGGCGCTTTGGCTACGACGCTGGCGGCCATCTGGTGCGCATGGACGAGATTGGCTACGGCGACAACGGCGAGCGGCCAGAGCGCAACACGCTGTTCGAACGTGATGCCATTGGCCGGCTGATGGCCAAGGTCAACCGCGATGCCCGACAGGATTTCGAATACGACGATGCCGATCGGCTGCTGAGCATTCAGCGCCAGCCGAGCAGTGCGGGCAAGCAGTTGGGGATCACCGAAGAGACATTGAGCTACAGCTACGACCTGCTCGGACGACTGACGCAGGAGCTGACCCCGGGTGGCGCACTGGACTATGAATACGACCCGCTCAGCAACCTGACCACATTGACCCTGCCGGATGGCCGCAAGGTCAACCACCTGTACTACGGCAGTGGGCATCTGCACCAGCTGAACCTGGACGGTCAGGTGATCAGCGACATGGAGCGTGACGACCTGCACCGCGAGGTGTACCGGACCCAAGGCAAGCTCACCAGTTGCTTCGGTTATGACGCCATGGGGCGCAAGGCCTGGCAATACGCATCGATGCTGCCGGCGGACAAGCTGTCGCAAGTGCACAACACTGGCATCAATACCTCGTTGCTGGTGGAGCACGCCTACAACCCGATCCACCGTCGCTATCAGTACGACCCGGCAGGTGAACTGGTGCGCACGCTCGACAAGCTGCGTGGCGAGATCAAGTACGAATACGAAGCGAACGGGCAGTTGCGTGGCCGCGATACTGGATCATTGGTGGGCAGCGAAGAGTTTCGCTACGACCCAGCATCCAACCGTCTGGACTTCAACGCGCGGCAGTTCGACAAGGTCAAGGACAACCGGATCAAACAGTGGCGGGATCAGGAGTACCGTTACGATCCGTGGGGCAACCTGATCGAGAAGCGCTCGGGGCACAGCAAGCTGCAGAGCTTTAGCTATGACTGCGGAGTCTGTTAGTGAGCCGTTACTTAGCTATATGCCAGATGGTCCGAGGTGGTTCAGTAAGATAGTTTTGGATAATGAGGCGATACTTTCTAGTGATGTCGTTAGGGCTGAAGAGGAAAGCCCTACGATTGTGGTGACTGCTCGCGTCAAGTCTGTTTTTGAGAATGGCTTGGTTCGCGGGCTGCAGTTTAAGGATTAAATGTCTGTGTCTTCGAGTTTTCCCGAGAATTATTTTCTGCGTAAATTTGTGTTGTAAGATTTTGATGGCGTGATCTTTAACAGTTAAAAATGGACTGGCTCTGCCAAAGTGCTGGCGGAGCCAATATTTTTACGGCATATACCGGCAAACGCATCTACAACCCGCACAAGCAGGTGTACCTGGTGTGCGCCGAGGGTGGCCACTACATCCTGCAAACCCTCGACAACCTGTTCTTCTACTTCGGCGAAGTGCCAGACACCAACAGCGAAGTGCCGCTGCAACGCATCGAAAACGCCCTCGGCCACTTCCTGCATTTTGGCTTCAGAAGTAGTATGATGGAGCGGGCGGCGAAATTATAGGTTGAATTGCAAGAAATGATTTCTGGGTTCTTCTAGGAGAATGAAATGATTACGCTTAATGATATTGTTCAAGACATCGGCAATACTTTTTCTGATTATAAAATATGCTTTAGTCGCATGGATGTTCCCTCAGATGTCGCATTGCCTAAAAGCTGGGAGCAGTTTGGGTTGGCCCTTGAGGGTTCGCCTGTATATCCTCAAGGTTGGAAGTCTTTTTCAAGTGAATTCCCGTCCGTAATTTCGCTGCTCAACGATAGCTTGCTGGGCACGGTATTGATGCTAGGTGATAGTATTGAATTAGTATATGTTTTTCACGATGTAAACGGCTTCTATTATTACGTGGGCGGGGTGCCTGTGGAGGGTGGCGCTACTGATAATGGAGAGTTCAAGCATCTTCCAGCCAGGTTTCAAGATTTTTATCGGGACGTGCACAATGGGTACACGTTTTTTCCTGCTCGTTCAATGGGGCCGCAAAGTCTTGGTGACCAATCACGTGTTTCGAATTTGGTTGATGAGGAGGATGACTCTTTTGCTGAACGTTGGATTACGGTGTTTTCAAACGGTGGCGGAGACTATGTCGCGGTAGATGGTGACAAGGATAATGATACAGAGGGTTTGATTTGGTGGCATGAAGATCCTATGGTTCCAGAGTTGGGGATTGATATATTTGAGGTAATGGATACTTGGATGGCAACATTTTTGGAAGACACCAAACCTCGTGATGAGTTAATTGCCAAGCTTCGTTGAGCATTGGGGCTTTTCGAATGGGGCTTTGCCGAGGTATTGGTTAAACTTTTTACTTGCCGGTTTGAGATTCGCACAGATTTCAAATTGGGTAGCCCGCCTGCTGGAAGAAACCGACCCGCTGGGCCGCAAGACCACCTACGAATATCACCACCTGACCACGTTGGTGACCCAGGTCAGCTAACCGGATGGCAGCACCTGGCAAGCGCGCTATGACGACAAGGGCAACCTGCTCGCCGAATTCGATGCCCGCGGCCAGATGACCGAGTACCTGAACAGCGATGACGGCCTGCCGCACACCATCATCGATGCGACTTACAAGTCCAAGTACCTGTGGTGGAACACCCTGGATTGCCCATGCCTTGGGGGTTCAAAAGTGGCGCGGCGCTTCAGCTGGAACACTGGCGGCCATCTCGTGCGTCTGGATGAGATGGTTACGGCCAGCAGGTAGGGCCGCCAAAGTGACTACCTCCCCGGCAAGCCACGTTTCGGTTCCACCGTGCGAAACCAGATTCGATTGTGCTTCATCGCTCCTCGCGCTTATCTGTCAGCCAAGCACGACCTGCCTCACCCGTCGTGACCTCAAGGCGAACAACAAGAACGGGAAATCACCCGCGCGAGGAGACTCTACATGTCCCGACATCAGCACATCCTGGCCTGGCTGAACGATGTGGCCAGCGACCTGCACGCAATCCGTCACGATATCCACGCTCACCCGGAACTGGGGTTCGAAGAAAGCCGCACTTCGGCGCTGGTTGCCCAGCTGCTCGAAGAATGGGGCTATGAAGTGCACACCGGTATCGGCAAGACCGGCGTGGTCGGCGTACTGCGCAATGGCAGCAGCCCACGCCGCCTGGGCCTGCGCGCCGACATGGACGCGTTGCCCATCCACGAGGCCACCGGCGCCGCGTACAGCAGCCAGCACCAAGGCTGCATGCACGCCTGCGGCCATGACGGGCATACCACCATGCTGCTTGGCGCCGCGCGCTACCTGGCGGCCACCCGGCAGTTCGACGGGACGCTGACGCTGATCTTCCAGCCGGCCGAGGAGGGCCAGGGTGGCGCCGAGGCGATGCTGGCCGACGGCCTGCTGGAGCGCTTCCCTTGCGATGCACTGTTCGGCATGCACAACATGCCCGGGCTGCCGGCCGGGCACCTGGGCTTTCGCGAGGGGCCGATGATGGCCTCGCAAGACCTGCTCACGGTGACCCTCGACGGGGTTGGCGGCCATGGCTCGATGCCGCACCTGACCGTCGACCCGCTGGTGGCGGCGGCCAGTGTGGTGATGGCCCTGCAAACCGTGGTGGCGCGCAATATCGATGCGCAGGAGGCGGCTGTGGTTACCGTCGGCGCCTTGCAGGCCGGCGAAGCGGCCAACGTGATTCCGCAGCAGGCGCTGCTGCGCCTGAGCCTGCGCGCGCTGAACGCCGAGGTGCGGGCGCAGACCCTGGAGCGGGTGCGGGCCATTATCGTCAGCCAGGCCGAAAGCTTTGGTTGCCGCGCCACCCTAGAACACCGCCCGGCCTACCCGGTGTTGGTCAACCATGCCGCGGAAAACGCCTTCGCCCGGCAGGTGGGAGTGGAATTGCTCGGTGCCGAGGCAGTGGATGGCAACACCCGCAAGCTGATGGGCAGCGAAGACTTCGCCTGGATGCTGCAACGCTGCCCCGGCGCCTACCTGTTCATCGGCAATGGCGTATCGCGGCCGATGGTGCACAACCCGGCTTACGACTTCAACGACGACATCCTGCTGACCGGCGCCGCCTACTGGGGCGCGCTGGCAGAGCGCTGGCTCGCGCCCGCCTGACCTTTCCTTTTGACGACTGCCGCTGGAACCCGGGCGCGACCGCGCCTGGGCGATCACCCAATCATTGTGTGGAGTGTTTCCTATGCAGACTTCGAGCACCGGCGTGTCGCGTACCCGGCAAGTGGTCGCCGCCGTCATCGGCAACGCCCTGGAGTGGTATGACTTTATCGTGTACGGCTTTCTGGCCAGCATCATCGCCCGGCAGTTCTTCCCCTCCGACGACGAATACGCCTCGCTGCTGATGGCCCTGGCCACCTTCGGCGTCGGCTTTTTCATGCGCCCGGTGGGCGGCGTGCTGCTGGGCATGTATTCCGACCGCAAAGGCCGCAAGGCGGCGATGCAGATGATCATCCGGCTGATGACCGTCTCCATTGCCATGATCGTCTTTGCACCCGACTACCTGGCCATCGGCATGGCCGCGCCGATGCTGATCGTGGTGGCGCGCATGCTGCAGGGTTTTGCCACCGGCGGCGAGTACGCCAGCGCCACGGCCTTTCTGGTGGAGAGCGCGCCGGCCCACCGCAAGGGCCTGTA
Organism: Pseudomonas sp. PNPG3; assembly: GCF_023093815.1. Lineage (NCBI taxonomy): Bacteria > Pseudomonadati > Pseudomonadota > Gammaproteobacteria > Pseudomonadales > Pseudomonadaceae > Pseudomonas > Pseudomonas sp. PNPG3. The sequence goes on along the minus strand of NZ_JALLKV010000014.1, from coordinate 101,595 downwards.
TGGCTCGTGGCAGTTGGTGGGGCAGTGCCTGGCGGTGTTCTCCGGGGCGGCGATGGTGGCCTTGGTCACCCACCTGTGCACGCCAGCGGCGCTGGACAGCTGGGGCTGGCGTATCCCGTTCGTGCTTGGCCTGCTGATCGGCCCGGTGGGGCTGTGGATTCGCAAGCACATGGAAGAGCCCGAGGAATTCATCGAGGCGCGCCGCCAGGCCAAGGGCCAGTCGCCCAGCCTGTGGCAGGTGCTGCGTGAGCATTGGCGCAGCCTGTTGGTATCGATGGGTCTGGCCTGTGGCGCGACGGTGTCGTTCTACGTGGTGCTGGTGAACATGCCGACCTTCGCCCACAAGAACCTCGGGCTGCCGCTGGACCAGGTGCTGCTGGTGCAGATGCTTGCGGTTGGGCTGATGACCGTGGTGATCCCGCTGTCCGGGGCGTTGTCTGACCGGCTGGGGCGGCGCCCGGTGCTGATGGCCTTCACCCTGGCGTTCTTCGTCATGGTCTACCCGTTGTATGTGTGGGTGGCTGCCGCGCCGTCGCTGGAGCGCCTGCTGGTGATGCAACTGCTGCTGTGCACCGCCATCGGTGGCTTCTTCGGGCCGGCGCCCACGGCCCTGGCCGAGCAGTTCCCGGTCGAGGTGCGTTCTACCGGTGTGTCGGTGGCCTATAACGTGGCGGTGATGGTGTTCGGCGGCTTCGCCCCGTTGATCGTCACCTGGCTGAGCAAGGTGCTCGGTACCCCGGTGGCGCCATCGTTCTACGTGCTGTTCGCCTGCCTGCTGACACTGCTGGGCACCTATTGCCTGAAAGAAGCCCCACGCGCGGGCAAGCCTGCCGCTTTCAACCTTGGAGTGAAACCGTGATGCCGCTAGCCATCGACCCCATCGTTGCCCTCGATGCCGAGGCATTGTCCCGGGCCATCCATGCCCGCCAGATATCGTGCCGGGAGGTGATGCAGGCTTATCTGGCGCACATCGAACGCTTCAACCCGCAGGTAAACGCGCTGGTGTCGCTGCGCCCGGCCGAGGCGCTGCTGGCCGAGGCCGATGAGCGTGACCGCGAGCTGGGCCGGGGCCATTCGCGCGGCTGGATGCATGGCATGCCCCAGGCGATCAAGGACCTGGCTGCCACTGCCGGGCTGCGCACCACGTTGGGCTCGCCGCTGTTCGCCGAGCAGGTGCCCGAGCAGGACGCGATCAGTGTGGCGCGGGTGCGGGCCAGTGGTGCGCTGATCGTGGGCAAGAGCAATGTGCCGGAATTCGGCCTTGGTTCGCAGACCTACAACACCCTGTTCGGCACCACCACCAACGCCTACGACCCGGGCAAGGTGGCCGGGGGTAGCAGCGGTGGGGCGGCGGCGGCGCTGGCCATGCGCCTGCTGCCGGTCGCCGATGGCAGCGACATGATGGGCTCGCTGCGCAACCCGGCGGCGTTCAACAACGTGTATGGCCTGCGCCCGTCGCAGGGCCGCGTTCCCCACGGGCCGGCGCCGGAACTGTTCGTGCAGCAGCTGGCCACCGAGGGGCCGATGGGCCGCAGTGTGGTGGATGTGGCGCGGCTGTTGTCGACCCAGGCGGGCTTCGATGCGCGGGCGCCGTTGTCGCTGGGCGAGGGCCGGCGCGATTTTGCCGCCGGGTTGCAGCGCGATTTTCGCGGCGTGCGGGTTGGCTGGCTGGGCGACTACGACGGTTACCTGGCGATGGATGACGGGGTACTGGGCCTGTGCGAAGCGGCCCTGGCAGACTTCGCCGAACTTGGCTGCCGGGTCGAGGCCTGCCAGCCGGCGTTCGACATGGCGCGTTTGTGGCAGTGCTGGCTGACCCATCGCCACTTCCTGGTGCACGGCAACCTCGCTGCGGCCTATGCCGACCCGGGCAAGCGCGCGCTGCTCAAGCCCGAGGCGCAGTGGGAGGTGGAGGGTGGCCTGCAACTGAGCGCGGCAGCGGTGTACCAGGCTTCGGTGGCCCGCAGCGACTGGTACCGCGCGCTGGGCAAGCTGTTCGAGCGTTACGATTACCTGCTGTTGCCATCGGCCCAGGTGTTCCCATTCGATGCATGGCAACCGTGGCCAACGGTGGTCGGTGGGCGGGCGATGGACACCTATCACCGCTGGATGGAAGTGGTGATTGGGCCGACCCTGGCCGGCTTGCCTAGCATCAGCGTACCGGTCGGTTTCAACGCTGCCGGGTTGCCCATGGGCCTGCAGATCATCGGCCCGGCCCAGGCTGACCATGCGGTGTTGCAGCTGGCCCATGCCCATGAACAGCTCACCCGTTGGGTAGCGCGGCGCCCACCCCGGAGCCTGCAAGCGCCATGAAACCGCTGGGCAGGCGCGGATCTTGCTGGCTATCCTGACCATCCAGTTACAGGGAGGTCACACTCATGGGCATCACGGCAGACAGTGGCGGCGTGCGTTCGGTGGAACGGGCGCTGGCCATCGTCGACCTGCTTGGCGAACACCAGGCGCTGGGCCTGGAAGAACTGCATTACCTGACGGCGCTGCCCAAGGCCACGGTGTCGCGCATGCTCGCCACCTTGCAGGAGCAGGGCTGGGTTTACCGCGGCCTCAGCGACAGGCGTTACCGGCTGTGCGCGCGGCGCCTGTTCGGTGACCGCCAACTGCGTTTCAAACGGCGCCTGGTGGAACACGCCGCGCCCATGCTGCTGGAATTGAGCGAGCGCACCGGGCTGGTGGCCGACCTGTCGTGTTTCGACGGCGAGCGGCTGGAGGTGATGGAAAGCGCTGTGCCCCAAGTATTGCGCAAGCGTTACCCGCACACCTGCCAGATCGTCGGGCATCATGCCAGCCTGTTCCACTCGGCGATGGGACGGGCATGCCTGGGTGAGTTGGCGGTCGATGAAGTGCAGCGCCTGGCGGCCCATGAGCGGGTGGGCGACGAGACGGTGCTGCGCGATATCGAGGAGGAAGCGAACAAGGGGTTCGGCCAGCGCACCGAAGGGCACTGGGAGTACCCGGTGCGCTTGCCGTTCCTGATCCGCGCCATTGCCCTGCCGGTGCATGCCGAAGGGCGCCTGGCCGGGAGCATTGCCTTGCACTGGCCGCTGGACCAGGCGCCGGTGGAGCGGGTGTTGAACCTGCACCTGAACAGCCTGGCTACAACGGTGGGCGAGGTGCAGCGGGCCCTGATTGTTTGAGTCAGCCTGTACCGGCCTCTTCGCGGGTAAACCCGCTCCCACAGGGAAAGTGCATTGCCCGAGGCCTGCTCGGTACCTGTGGGAGCGGGTTTACCCGCGAAGAG
>NZ_JALLKV010000014.1:0-98329 GCF_023093815.1 Pseudomonas sp. PNPG3 | reverse complement strand
GTGCATTGCCCGAGGCCTGCTCGGTACCTGTGGGAGCGGGTTTACCCGCGAAGAGGCCAGTGCAGCAAACAACAAAACCACAGGGAATGTGCATTGCCCGAGGCCTGCTCGGTACCTGTGGGAGCGGGTTTACCCGCGAAGAGGCCAGTGCAGCAAACAACAAAACCACAGGGAATGTGCATTGCCCGAGGTCTGCTCGGTACCTGTGGGAGCGGGTTCACCCGCGAAGAGGCCAGTGCAGCAAACAACAAAAGAAGCTGTGTCCGCAGCCCTTCAGCGCTCCAGGCTGTACATCCGGCACTCTGCCAGCAACGCCAGCAGGTTCGGCTCCCGCTCCCGCGCCTTGAGGAACACCACGCCAATATGCTGCTGCAAGCGATATTGCGGCTTCAGGGCAATCAACCTGACCCGGTTTTCATACACCGCTGCGATCCGCCCAGGCAGCAAGGCAAAGCCCACGCCCGAGCTGACCATGCTCAGCAGGGTGAAGATATCGTTCACCTGCATGGCTACCTTGGGTTCGAAGCCGGCCTGCTGGAACACCCGGGCACCATCGCGGTGGGTGGCAAAGCCCTGGGTCAGGGTGATGAAGGTGGAGTCGGCCAGGTCGGCCAGGTCCACCTCGGCCTGCTCGGCGAAGGGTGAATCGATGGGCACGGCAAGGAAGATGTCGTCGGAGAACAGCGGTAACTGCTCGCAGGCCGGGTCGCTGACGCTTTCGTCGAGCGACACGAGGATGGCCTCCAGTTCGTGGTTCTTCAGGCGCTGCAGCAGGTCGACGTTGGAGCCCAGGGTCAGGTCGATGTTGAGTTCGCTGCGGCGCAGCTTGAGGCCCATGACTAGCTTGGGTACGGTTTTCACCGTCAGCGAGTAGAGCGCGCCCAAGCGGAAGCGTTCGGCGTAGAAGCCGGCGGCCTCGCGGGTCTGGCGGACCATCTGCTCGGCGTCCTGGATCAGCTGGCGGGCTTTCTTTTCCAGCACGTAGGCGCTTTCCAGCGGGATCAGCTGGCGGCCTTCATGCTTGAACAGCGGGCAGCGCAGTGCGCTTTCCAGCGAGTGGATGGCACGGTGCACGCTGACGGCGCTGGTGGCCAGCTCGACGGCGGCGCGGCCGAGGTTGCCGGTGCGCATGAAGGCGAGGAAGGTTTCCAGCTTCTTGAGGGTCAGTTCTTCGTCGATCAGCATGGGTGGACCTGGGTGTGCACAATGGCTGGGGCATGCATATTGCCTTGAAATTCTGGGGCCGCTTCGCAGCCCATCGCCGGCAAGCCAGCTCCCACAGGGATGGCGCATGGCTTGAGGCCGATGCGGTCGAGGTGGGAGCTGGCTTGCCGGCGATGGGGCGCGAAGCGGCCCCGTATGCTCATTGCATGGATCCGATCAAGGACCACAACGCCGGGTCGTTGAAGTCACGGACAACCAGCTTCGCCCCCGCCGCCAGCAACCGCTCCGGCGTCTGCGTAGTGGCCACGCCCACGGTAAAGATCCCAGCGCCACTCGCGGCCGCCACCCCCGGCAGCGAATCCTCGAAGGCCAGTGCCTGCCCGGCCTCGGCACCCAGCCGCTGCAACCCGGTCAGGTAAGGCAGCGGGTCCGGCTTGGGCCGTGCCAGTTCCTCTGCCACCAGCACGTGCGCGAAGCGCTGGCCCAGGCCCATGGCGTTCAACATGTGCTCGGCGTTCAGCCGCGGTGCGTTGGTCACCACGCACATGCCGATGTCACGAGCCTGGGCATGTTCCAGCAGGCGCACTAGGCCCGGCATCGGCTCAAGAGCCGGCGACATGTCGCGGAACAGCGCCTCCTTGCGGTCGGCCAGCACCTGGCACTGCTCGGCACTGGCACCGGCAAACAGCTCGGCGAACAGCTCGCCGTTGGCGCGGCCGCTGACCTGGGCATCGAACTGCGCCTGGCTCAGCTCGCGGCCGTCATGCTCGCGCAGCAGTTGGCGAAAGGCCTGCAGATGCAAGGTGTCAGTGTCGGTGAGGGTTCCGTCGAGGTCGAACAGCAGGGCAGTCAGCATTGGGTATCCAGGTCCAAAATCATGGGCGGGCCAGAAGGGAGATTCTTTGCCTTTGGAGTCACGTCAACTACGCGACTTCCTGAGTGTACTGGAGTACGGCAGCCTTGGCAGAGCTGTGCTCGAACGCGAGGTTGACGCCTGCGCGTCAAGTCAGCAACTGCCAAAGCTGGAAAGCCAACCGAGTAACCGGCCGTTGGCACGCTCCGGATTTCGAAGTTTGGTCATCAGTTCTGGTTGGCGTAGGTGGCTGGGCGCAGGTAGCTGATCTTCTCTATTGGAGCGCTGCATAGCCGCAAATATTGTGTGGATCGCCGCGAGGGCTGATATGTTTGCCGCGCACCGATCAAGGAAGTGCACAGGTGTCATGCTGGAGCCGAGAGAGCATCCAGTCGATAAATACCTGGGTCTCGGCGACCGCATCTTTCGATACCCCATAGTAGTAGCGAGTCAGGGGCAGTCGTAGATGAGGCAGCGGGTTGTGCAGTCGGCCGGTGGCAAGATCCTTGCCCAGCAGCGTGGCCGGGCACAGCGCCAGGCCAAGGCCGTCGACGGCAGCTTGCAGCACCAGGTGCATGTGATCGAACTGCAGCGCTGGCCGTTGTCTTGCCTGGCTGACACCGGCCAGCTTGCACCAGGCCTGCCAATCCCCATTACGTGTCCTGCCCGAGAGCAGGGTATGGCGCAGCACATCCGACGGCGCCTGAACCGGTATCGCTTCCAGAAGAGAAGGCGCGGCAACCAGCAGCAGCTCGTCCTCGAACAGCATGTTCGGTTCCAGATTGGCCGCCCAGCCTGCGCTGCCACGGCGCACCACCAGATCGAAGGCCTCACGCGAGGGGTCAGGGGCCAGGATGCTGGTCACAATCTCGGGCTGAATCTCTGGAAACTGCGTCATGAATTCGGGTAACCGAGGGATCAGCCAGCGCACGGCAAAGGACGGGCGCACATTGATGATCACCTTGCGCGATGCACTGCTTCGGGCCAGGGCCTGAGTGGCGTTGGCGATTTGCGCCAGGCCCAGGCTGATCTGTTCATAGTAAGCCTGGCCGCTCGGGGTGAGTACCGACTGCCGATTTCGGCGTTCGAACAACATTATGCCCAGGTGCTCTTCGAGCAGGCGTATATGGCGGCTGACAGCACTGTGGGTGACGTGCAGCTCCTCGGCGGCACGGCTGAAGCTCTGGTGTCGCGCGGCCGAGGCAAAGGCCCGGAGGGCATTCAAGGGTGGGAGGTCGCTGATCATATGTCTAATTTTGTCACATCAGGGGCGCAAATAAAGCGTTTGTCAGCGATGGTGTTTCACGCCACTCTGACGCCGCTCTGTTCTGGTCTTCGTCCATGTGCGCAACAAGTATCCGCTTCTTTGCTGATCGGACTTCGCTGTGTGCGGCATTGATCCTCGGGTGCCGTTGGCGGCCCTAACGCTCTTCAGTTCAATGCCAGGAGGCATTTTGCATGGCTAGCTATGGATTGTTCCTTGTCCTCGCGACTTTCACCGTGTTAAGCCCCGGTCCCGGGGTAGTGCTGACCCTCTCCAACGCCCTGCGCCACGGCTGGGGCGGAGCGCTGCCGGGGATCTTTGGCATCGCTTTGGGCGCTTTCATCGTCGCCGGGCTCTCGGCCAGCAGCGTGGGGTTGGTCCTGGCGACCTCGGCAACGGCGTTCACCGTGCTCAAGTACGTCGGCGCGTTGTACCTGTTGTACTTGGGGGGAAAAATGTGGCGCACCCAGCGTTTCATTCCGGAGTTTACCGTGACCGCCACGCAACCCTGGCGGCGCCTGGTCGAAGCGTTGTCGATCCAACTGCTGAATCCCAAGGCTGGTTTCTTCTTCCTGGCGGTGTTTCCACAATTCATCAGTCCCCAGGACAACTACTACCGCCAGTTCTTCCTGCTGGTTTCATCCTACGCGTTGCTGGTCGTGCTGGTACACACCGGTTATGCGCTGATGGCCAATAGCGCCAGGGGCTGGCTGTCGAGCGACCGCGGTGCGCGAATTGTCGGCAAAATCTCCGGCATCACCTTTTTCTGTTTTGGTGTTCTGATGGCCTCGGCCAGCAAATGAACTGCTGCCCGTCACAATTGCATCGCAGCCGCCAAGCCGTCGACGAAGGGGGCTGTTCAGCGTGCTCTAAAAAGAGTACAAATGTGCTCCATGGACAATCTTACCCCAAAACGCCGCGCCATCTTCGAGTTCATCCGTGAGCGCATCGCCGACCACGGCCAGCCGCCGAGCCTGGCCGATATCGCCACGCGCTTCGGTTTTGCCTCGCGCAGCGTGGCGCGCAAGCACATCACCGCCCTGTGCCAGGCCGGCTACATCGACGTCACGCCGAACCAGGCGCGGGGCATACGCCTGGCCGAACGGCTGCGCCGCCCGGAAATCCTCGAAGTGCCGGTGCTGGGCCAGGTGGCGGCAGGCGCCCCCATCGGCCCGGACCTCGACATTCACGAGCAACTGCTGCTCGACCCCAGCCTGTTCCGCCGTACCCCCGACTACCTGCTGAAGGTGCGTGGCGACTCGATGATCGACGACGGCATTTTCGATGGCGATCTGGTCGGCATCCTCCAGCAGGCCGACGCCCGCGATGGCCAGATCGTGGTCGCGCGCCTGGACGGCGAGGTGACCATCAAGCGCCTGCAGCGCCAGGGTGGCAATTACCGGCTGTTGCCACGCAACCCGGCCTATGCGCCCATCGATGTGCGGCCTGAACAGGAATTCTTCATCGAAGGCGTGTTCTGCGGCTTGCTGAGGCGTGACTGATGGGCGCGGTGGTCGACCTCGACAGGTTGCTCGACCAGCGCCGGGTATGGCGCGGTCGGCAGGCCCAGGCGCGGCCGCTCGGCCTGCAGCCCACGGGCCATGCCGCCCTTGACCAATGCCTGCCGGAAGGTGGCTGGCCGGCGGCTGCGCTCAGCGAACTGTTGCTGGCCAGCCCCGGCTGTGGCGAATTGCAGCTGATGTGGCCGACCCTGGCCCGCTTGAGCGCTGAAGCCAGCCGAATCGTGCTGGTGGCACCGCCATTCATTCCTTACGCCCCGGCCTGGCAGGCCGCGGGGGTGGACCTGCGCTGGCTGGTACAGGTGGACGCCGAACCTGCCGATGCCCTGTGGGCCGCCGAGCAGTGCCTGCGCTCCGGCAGTTGCGCGGCGGTGCTGTGCTGGCCGGAACGTGCCGATGACCGCGCCCTGCGGCGCCTGCAGGTGGCTGCCGAAACCGGCCAGGCGCTGGCCTTCGCCTGCCGGCCGCAACAGGCGGCGCACAACCCTTCGCCCGCAGCGCTGCGCATTGCCGTCGACACCCGCCCGGCACAATGGCGCGTGCTGAAAAGCCGTGGCGGCATGCCACCGGCGCTGCCCATCGCCTGCCCGGGGCGGGGCTGATGCAACATGCTCTGGGCCTGCATCCTGCTTCCGCAGCTGGCGCTGGACACGGTCCTGCGTGAGCGTGACGACCCCGATACCCCCCTGGTGCTGCTTGGCGGGCCGACCCAGCGACGTGTGCTGCAGGCGGTCAACCCGGCGGCGGCGGCGCTCGGCCTGCGGGCCGGGCAAACCCTGACGGCGGCGCGTGCGCTGGCCGATGGCTTCAGCTGCGTCGAAGCCGACCCCAGGCGCATCGACCAGGTGCAGCAGTTGCTGGCAGCCTGGGCCTACCGCTTCAGTGCCCAGGTCAGCCTGCACTACCCACGGGCGCTGTTGCTGGAGGTGGGTTCCAGCCTGCAGCTGTTCGGCCCCTGGCCGCTGTTCGAGGCCCGCCTGCGCCAGGAGCTGGCGGAGCTGGGCTTGCGCCAACGCATCGTCCTGGCCAGCAACCCGGTGGCGGCGCGCATGCTCGCCAATGCTCACGATGGCCTGGCCGTGATGGATGCCGATGCCACCCGTGCGGCGCTGCTGGGCATGCCCATCGAGCGTATCGGCCTGCCTGCGCAGGCTGCCGAGGCCTTTGCCCGCATGGGCCTGCGCCAGTTGAGCCAGGTGTTGGCCTTGCCCCGCGACAGCCTGGCCAGGCGCTTTCCGGCCCAGGTGCAGCTGCACCTTGACCAGTTGCTCGGCCTGCGCAACCTGGGGCTGGGCTTTTACCAGCCCCCGGACCGTTTCGAGACCCGGCTGGAGCTGAACTTCGACGTCGAATCACACCAGGCCCTGCTGTTTCCGCTGCGGCGCATGCTCAACGACCTTGCCGCGTTCCTCGCCGGGCGTGACTGTGGCGTGCAGCGTTTCTGCCTGCACCTGGAGCATGCCGAGGGGCCGGATACCTTGCTGAAGGTAGGCCTGCTGGCCGCCGAACGCGATGCTGCGATGCTGTTCGAACTGGCGCGCGGGCGCCTGGAGCCGCTACGCATTCCCGCACCTGTGCGCAACCTGCGGCTGGTTGCCGAGGACCTGCCACCCTTCGTGCCGCAACACCAGGCATTGTTCGACCCGCGTGCGCAGCAGGCGCAACCTTGGGAACAATTGCGCGAACGGCTACGCGCCCGCCTGGGGGATGAGGCGGTCAAGGGCCTGAGCGCGGCAGCCGATCATCGCCCCGAATGCGCCTGGCAAGCGGTAGAGCAGGGTGCCCAGGGCAACATGCCGGTCGTTCCTGGCAGCCGCCCTGGCTGGCTGCTGTCGGCCCCCATGGCGCTGGACGAAGGCGGCTATCGCCTGCAAGGCCATGCCGAGCGCATCGAGTCGGGCTGGTGGGATGGCGGCGATGTGCGCCGCGACTATTACCGCATCGAAACCCGCGACGGCCTGCGCGGCTGGGCCTACCGCGACCTGGGCAAGGCCGGCCCGTTGTGGCTGCAGGGCTGGTTCGCATGAACACCCCGGGTTATGCCGAGCTGCACTGCCTGTCCAACTTCAGCTTCCAGCGCGGCGCGTCGAGCGCCGACGAGCTGTTCCGGCGCGCGCGTGAACAGGGCTACCAGGCGCTGGCGATCACCGACGAATGCACCCTGGCCGGTATCGTCCGTGCCTGGCAGGCGGCCAAGGAACACCAGCTGCGGCTGATCGTGGGCAGTGAAGTGCAGTTGCAGGACGGCCCCAGGCTGGTGCTGCTGGTGCAGGACCTGGCCGGCTACCAGAACCTGTGCGCGCTGATCACCCGGGCCCGGCGGCGGGCGCAGAAGGGCGAGTACCAACTGTTTCGCGATGACCTGCAGCAGCACCATCAGGGCCTGCTGGCATTGTGGGTAGCCGATGACAGCGGCGATGCCACCCCCGGGCAGTGGCTGCACGGCGTGTTCGGTGAGCGTCTGTGGCTGGCGGTGCACCTGCACCGCGGCAGTGACGATACCTTGCGTCTTGAACGCTTGCGCGGCCTGGCGGCCAGGGTCGGCATCCGCGCCGTGGCCTGTGGCGACGTGCACATGCACGTGCGCGGTCGCCGCGCCCTGCAAGATTGCATGACCGCCATTCGCCAGCATTGCCTGGTGGCCGAGGCCGGGCGCTTCCTGTTTGCCAATGGCGAGCGGCACCTGCGCAGCCAGGCACAACTGGGCGAGCTCTATCCCGCCGACCTGCTGGCCGAGACCCTGGCCATCGCTGCGCGCTGCCAGTTCGAGCTGAGCGAATTGAAATACCAGTACCCCTGCGAACTGGTGCCCCAGGGGCATACCCCGGCGAGCTGGTTGCGCGAATTGTGCCAGCAGGGTTTGCCGTTGCGCTGGCCAGCCGGGCCGAGCAGCAAGGTGCGGGATGTGCTGGCCAAGGAGCTGGCGCTGATCGAGGAGCTGGGCTACGAAAGCTACTTCCTGACTGTGCACGACATTGTCGCCTTCGCCCGCAGCCAGCGCATTCTGTGCCAGGGGCGGGGCTCGGCAGCCAACTCGGTGGTGTGCTTCGTGCTGGGCATCACCGAGCTCGACCCCATGCAACACCACCTGTTGTTCGAGCGCTTCCTGTCGCGCGAGCGCAACGAGCCGCCGGACATCGACGTGGACTTCGAGCACGACCGGCGCGAGGAGGTGATCCAGTATGTGTTCCGTCGCTATGGCCGGCACCGGGCGGCGCTCACTGCGGTGGTCAACACCTACCATGCCGCCGGTGCGGTGCGGGATGTGGCGCGGGTGCTGGGGCTGCCCGCCGACCAGGTGGACGCCCTGGCCAAGTGCTGTGGCCGCTGGAGCGATCGCATACCCGACGACCAGCGCCTGGCCGAGGCCGGCTTCGAGGCGGGCAGCCCTTCGCTGCGCCGGGTACTGGTGCTGGCCGGCGAACTGATCGGCTTCCCTCGGCACCTGTCACAGCACCCGGGCGGCTTCGTCATCTCGCAGCAACCCTTGGACGAGCTGGTGCCGGTGGAGAATGCCGCGATGCCGGAGCGCACGGTGATCCAGTGGGACAAGGACGACCTGGACATGGTAGGCCTGCTCAAGGTCGACGTGCTGGCGCTGGGCATGCTCAGCGCCTTGCGCCGTTGCTTCGACCTGCTGCAACGCCACCGTGGCCGGCACCTGACCCTGGCGACCATCCCCGCCGAAGACCCGGCTACCTACGCGATGATCAGCCGTGCCGAGACCATGGGCGTGTTCCAGATCGAATCGCGCGCGCAAATGGCCATGTTGCCGCGGCTTCGGCCGGAAAAGTTCTACGACCTGGTCATCGAGGTGGCCATCGTCCGCCCCGGGCCGATCCAGGGCGACATGGTCCACCCTTACCTGCGCCGGCGCCTGAAGCAGGAACCGGTGACCTATCCCTCGCCGCAACTGAAGGCAGTGTTCGAGCGCACCCTGGGTGTGCCGCTGTTCCAGGAGCAGGTAATGGAGCTGGCGATGGTCGCGGCCGACTACACCCCGGGCGAGGCCGACCAGTTGCGCCGCAGCATGGCCGCCTGGAAGCGTCACGGCGGCCTGGAGCCGCACCGCGAGCGGCTGGTGCAGGGCATGTTGCGCAATGGTTATGACCTGGCGTTTGCCGAGCGCATCTTCGAGCAGATCAAGGGCTTTGGCAGTTATGGCTTTCCGGAATCGCACGCGGCCAGTTTTGCCTTGTTGTGCTACGCCAGCAGCTGGCTCAAGTGCCATGAACCGGCGATTTTCACCTGCGCGCTGGTCAACAGCTGGCCCATGGGTTTCTACAGCCCCGACCAGTTGCTGCAAGAGGCCCGGCGCCAGGGTATCGAGGTCAGGCCGGTCGATGTGTGCCACAGTGACTGGGACTGCACGCTCGAGCCTGAGCCTGGAGAGGTGCTGGCCATTCGCATGGGCTTGCGCCTGGTACGCGGCTTTGCCGAGGCCGACGCCAGGCGCCTGGAGCAGGCGAGGGCGCAGCGGCCATGGCGCGATGTCGAAGACCTGTGCCTGCGTGCCGGGCTCGATTCGCGAGCCCGGGCCCAGTTGGCCGATGCCGGCGCGCTGCGCGCCTTGGCCAGGGACCGGCACCAGGCGCGCTGGCAGGTGGCGGCGGTGCAGCCGCAGCTGCCTTTGTTCGCCGATATCGAAGCCTTGCCGGAACGTACCGTCGAACTGCCCGTCCCCAGTGTGGCAGAGGACCTGATGGCCGATTACCAGACCCTGGGTACCACGCTTGGGCCGCATCCCCTGACCTTGTTGCGCTCACGCCTGCGGGCCCTGGGCTGTCGCAGTTCGCGCGAGCTGCAAGATGTCGGGCATGGTGACAACATTGCCGTGGCCGGGCTGGTGGTGGGCCGCCAGCGGCCACAGACCGCCAGCGGCGTGACCTTCGTCACCCTGGAGGACGAGCACGGCATGGTCAATGTGGTGGTGTGGCGGGATCTTGCCGAACGGCAGCGGCGGGCACTGGTGGGGGCGCAGTTGCTCAAGGTAAGCGGGCGGCTGGAGCAGGAGAATGGCGTGCGCCACCTGATAGCACGGCGGTTGGAGGATGTGAGCCCGTTGTTGCAGGGGCTGGATGTACGCAGCCGGGATTTCCATTGATCCCGGCACCTCAGGCAAAACCCTGATTTTTGCGCGGTCCCTGTGGGAGCGGCTTTAGCCGCGAACACCGGCGCAGCCGGTGCCATGCACCGCGCTGGATTCTTCGCGGCTAAAGCCGCTCCCACAGGGTACGAGGACTGCTTGCGAATTCAGTTATCTTCGCGACAGTCGCTACACCATCGCCAAACGCTGCTTGCGCGTCGGTGCCGGGAACGCCCGGTCGATCGCCCGCAGGTCTTCGCCGGTCAGGGTCAGCGCACCCGCAGCGGCATTCAACCGCACATGCTCGGGTGTCACGGCCTTGGGGATGGCTATCACCCCGTCATTGCGTGTCACCCACGCCAGGCTGACCTGGGCCACCGTGGCCCCATGGCGCTCGGCGATTTCCGCCAGCACCGGGTGCTGCAGCAGGCGCCCGGCCTGGGCCAGCGGGCAGTAGGCCATGGTCGGCAGCGCACGCTTTTCGCACCACGGCAACAGGTCGAACTCGATGCCACGCTGGGCCGGGTTGTACAGCACCTGGTTGGTGGCGCAATCGGGGTTGTGCAATTCGCGCAGGTCGTCGACATCGAAATTGGAAACACCCCAGCGCTTGATCTTGCCTTGCTCGCGCAAGCGCTCGAACGCTTCGACGGTTTCTTCCAGTGGGTGCTGGCCGCGCCAGTGCAGCAGGTACAGGTCGATGCAGTCGGTGCCCAGGCGGGTGAGGCTGCGCTCGCAGGCGGCGGCCATGGCGCGCAGGCTGGCATTGTGCGGATACACCTTGCTGACCAGGAACACCTGGTCGCGGCGCCCGGCAATGGCCTGGCCAACCACTTCTTCCGCGCCACCTTCGGCATACATCTCGGCGGTATCGATCAGGCTCAGCCCAAGTTCGATACCCTGTTGCAGGGCCGCCACCTCGGCCGCCTTGCGAGCCGGATCTTCACCCATGTACCAGGTGCCCTGGCCGATGGCCGGAACGCTCGAACCTGCCAGTTTCACGTAACGCATGTCACCTCCGGGATGCGGGTATTGGAAAGCAGTACCTCAAGCAGCGCTTGCGCTGCCGTGGAAAGCTTGTGTTCGCTAAGAGCAATCACACCGATGCGGCGCTCGACCGTGGGCTCGACCAAGGGCACGCAGCGGGCGCCAAGCTCCTGCATCTGATTGATGCAAAGTGCCGGCACGGCACTGACCCCCAGCCCACTGGCGACCATGCGCCCGACGGTAGACAACTGATGGCTCTCGAAAGCCACCGCGAGTTTGCCGTGGCGGGCGGCCACGTTCTGCTCCATCAGCAGGCGCACCGCCGAAGGGCGTTGCAGGGCCACGAAGTCTTCGGCAAGCAACTGTGCCCAGCTGACCTGAGGCAGCTGCGCCAAGGGCGAATCGGCGGGCACCACGGCGACGAAACGGTCCATGTACAACGGATGGAAATCCAGGCCATCGTTGTTGTCGGGTTCGAAGCCGATGCCCAGTTCGACGCGGCGATGGCGCACCAGTTCCTGCACCTGTTCGTTGATCACATCGTGCACCGTGACGTTGACCTTCGGGTAACGCTGGCGAAATACCTTCAGCGAGTGGGGCAGCAGGTTGCCGGCAAAGGCCGGCATGGCCGCCACCGAAACCCGGCCCAGTTGCAGGGTGAAACGCTGGCGCAGCATTTCTTCGGTGTCGTCCCAGTCGGCCAGCAGGCGCCGTGCCAGCGGCAGCAGCACCTCGCCCTCGGCAGTCAGGCTGACGCTGCGCGTGGTGCGGCTGAGCAGGGCGCCGCCAAGGTTTTCTTCCAGGGCCTTGATGGTCAGGCTCAGTGCCGGTTGCGAGACATGCAGGTGTTCACCGGCCTGAGCGAAGCTCTGGTACTTGGCCACAGCGACAAAGGCGCGCAGTTGCTTGACGTTCATGACAGGCCTGTTGGTTGTTTTGCAAAAGTTATGAATCGATGATGAAAACAAAATTAACAAATCAGTCGCTTGCGGTGAAGATGTCCCCACACGCTCACCGACAGCCTCGTCGGTTCAACAACTACAAAAGGCGGATCAGCATGGCCGGACTGGACAAGCGCGTTGCAACCTATGAACAGGCACTCGAAGGCCTGACCGACAACATGACGGTACTGGCTGGTGGTTTCGGCCTGTGCGGTATCCCTGAAAACCTTATCAGCGAAATCAAGCGCCGTGGCGTCAAGGGCCTGACCGTGGTCTCCAACAACTGCGGTGTCGATGGCTTTGGCCTGGGCGTGCTGCTGGAAGACCGGCAGATCCGCAAGATGGTCGCTTCCTACGTGGGCGAGAACGCCGAGTTCGAACGCCAGCTGCTGAGCGGCGAGCTGGAAGTGGAACTGACCCCGCAAGGCACCCTCGCCGAGAAAATGCGCGCCGGTGGCGCCGGCATCCCGGCCTTCTACACCGCCACCGGCTACGGCACCCCGGTTGCAGACGGCAAGGAAGTGCGCGAGTTCAACGGCCGCAAGTACATCCTCGAAGAATCCATCACCGGCGACTTCGCCATCGTCAAGGGCTGGAAGGCCGACCACTACGGCAACGTGGTGTACCGCAACACCGCGCAAAACTTCAACCCGCTGGCGGCCACCGCCGGCAAGATCACCGTGGTCGAAGTGGAAGAGATCGTCGAACCTGGCGTGCTGCTGCCCAGCGAGATCCACACACCGGGCATCTACGTGGACCGCGTCATCGTCGGCACCTTCGAAAAGCGTATCGAAAAGCGCACCGTCAAGGCCTGAGCGCCATCCACCAGAACAACAAAGAGATCCTGACCATGGCACTGACCCGCGAACAGATGGCGCAACGCGTCGCCCGTGAACTGAAGGACGGCTACTACGTAAACCTGGGCATCGGCATTCCGACCCTGGTGGCCAACTACGTACCCGCCGACATGGATGTGATGCTGCAATCGGAAAACGGCCTGCTCGGCATGGGCGAATTCCCCACCGAAGGCACCATCGATGCCGACATGATCAACGCCGGCAAGCAGACCGTCACCGCCCGCCGCGGTGCCTCGATCTTCGATTCGGCGCAGTCGTTCGCCATGATCCGTGGCGGCCACGTCGACCTGACCGTGCTTGGCGCCTTCGAAGTGGATGTGCAAGGCAACATCGCTTCGTGGATGATCCCGGGCAAGCTGGTGAAGGGCATGGGCGGCGCCATGGACCTGGTGGCCGGTGCCGAGAACATCATCGTCACCATGACCCACGCGTCCAAGGACGGCGAGTCCAAGCTGCTGCCGCAGTGCAGCCTGCCATTGACCGGTGCTGGCTGCATCCGCAAGGTGCTGACCGACCTGGCCTACCTGGAAATCGAAGACGGCGCCTTCATCCTGCGCGAGACCGCGCCTGGGGTGAGCATCGAGGAAATCATCGAGAAAACCGCCGGCAAGCTGATAGTGCCGGATGATGTGAAGGAAATGACCTTCTAACGCATCATGTGATCCTACCCTGTGGGAGCGGGCGTGCCCGCGAATGCTGCGGTGAATTTACCGACGCATTCGCGGGCACGCCCGCTCCCACAGGGTTTTTGCGTTGTCTGGCAATACTGCTTTACCTCATAAAACCAATAAAAGGAATTGAACTGTGGCCGCTGAAATCCAAGACAGCCGTTCCGCGCGCTTTGCCTTGCGCTGCTCCAACTGGGCCGAACGCTGGTTCCCCGATTCCTGGGTGTTTGCCGCCCTGGCAGTACTGCTGGTTTGCATCGGCGCCCTGGCCATGGGCGCCAAGCCGACCGACACCGCCAAGGCCTTTGGCGATGGCTTCTGGAGCCTGATCCCCTTCACCATGCAGATGGCCTTCGTAGTCATCGGCGGCTATGTGGTGGCCAGCTCGCCGCCCGCCGCGCGCCTGATCGACCGCTCGGCGCGCATCCCCGGCAATGGCCGTTCGGCCGTGTGCTGGGTGGCGCTGATCTCGATGTTGGCATCGCTGCTCAACTGGGGCCTGTCGCTGGTGTTCGGCGGCCTGCTGGTGCGCGCCCTGGCCCGACGCACCGAACTGAAGATGGACTACCGCGCCGCCGGCGCCGCCGCCTACCTGGGACTGGGCGCCGTGTGGGCGCTGGGCCTGTCTTCGTCGGCGGCGCAACTGCAGGCCAACCCGGCCAGCCTGCCACCGTCGATCCTGTCGATTACCGGGGTGATCCCGTTCACCGAAACCATCTTCCTCTGGCAGTCCGGCGTGATGCTGGCGGCATTGGTAGTGGTCTCGCTGGTGATCGCCTACGCCACGGCGCCGGGCCCGAACAGCGCGCGCAGCGCCCAGGACTGTGGGGTCGACCCCAGCTTCACCGCGTCACCGGCACCCCAGCGCACCCGCCCGGGCGAGTGGCTGGAACACAGCCCCATCCTGATCCTGTTGCTGGTGGCCCTGGCCGCCGGCTGGCTGTACCAGGAGTTCGCCACCAAACCGGCGATTACCGCCATTTCCGGGCTGAACACCTACAACCTGTTGTTCATCATGCTCGGTGCCTTGCTGCACTGGCGCCCGCGCAGCTTCCTCGATGCGGTGGCGCGTGCGGTTCCGACCACCACCGGGGTGCTGATCCAGTTCCCGCTGTATGGTTCGATCGCTGCCATTCTCACCCAGGTGAAGGGCGTCGACGAGCAGACTTTGGCCCACCACATTTCACTGTTCTTCACCCAGATCGCCACGCATGACACCTATGCCGTGCTGATGGGCGTCTACTCGGCGGTGCTGGGCTTCTTCATCCCATCGGGTGGTGGCAAGTGGATCATCGAGGCCCCGTACGTGATGCTGGTGGCCAATGACCTGCAGTACCACCTGGGCTGGGCAGTGCAGATCTACAACGCCGCCGAAGCCTTGCCGAACCTGATCAACCCGTTCTACATGCTGCCGCTGCTGGGGGTACTGGGGCTCAAGGCACGCGACCTGATCGGCTTCTCGTTCGTGCAGTTGCTGGTGCATGTGCCGCTGGTGCTGGTGTTGCTGTGGGCATTGGGTACGACGTTGCAGTACCTGCCGCCGGTGATGCCGTAAAGTCGGGGGCTGCACAGCAGCCCCAGCATTTCCCTGGCAGTCCACGTATGATGGCCGGGCTGCCTTCGCCTGGGAAATCCGCGTCACATGTCTATCCGATTGAAACTGCTGCGAAAGAAACTGGGGATGACCCTGGAGATGCTGGCCGACAAGACCGGCATGACCAAGAGCTACCTGTCCAAGGTCGAACGTGGCCTGAACACCCCCTCGATCGCCGCCGCGCTGAAGCTGGCGCGGGCACTGAATGTCAATGTCGAAGAACTGTTCGCCGAAGAGCAGACCGGCCAGAACCGCTACAGCCTGGTACGCCATGGCGAGCGCCAGGCATTGGTGGGTGACGGGGCAGGGCCGGGGTACTCGGCCCTCACCAGCCAGGTCGGGCAGCGCAGCCTGTTGCCGTTCCTGATCCAGCCGCCGACCGAGTTCAGCGACCCTACGTTCAAGGAGCACCTGGGCGAAGAATTCCTGTTCGTCCACGCCGGCCAGGTGGAAGTGGACTTCATGAGCGAGCGGGTACTGCTGGAGCAAGGCGATGCCTTGCATTTCAATGCCCAGACACCACACCGGCTAAGGTCGGTGGGGCCGCTGCCGGCGCAGTTGCTGGTCGTGGTGCATCACACAGACGAATAACATGCCGGGGCGCCAAAGCGCCCCACGGCCTTGCCTTTCTCAGCGATGAAACTATGGCGCCACCAATGCAGCGCCCTATGCTCGATTTGCGCGTCGATATTTTGACTATATTGTCCGGCGCCCATTGAATTTTATTATAGTGTCGAATCGTTGACGCAATGTCATTGTGTTCATAAGCTCATCTCAACGGTGAAACAACTCCCGAACACCTCGCCAACAAACAGTTGATTTTCCTCTTCAGGAGGGGCGTATGCGCACGGCTCTGATTATCAAATCGATGTCTTTGCTGGCGCTGTTAAGTGGCGCAGCGCGTGCGGCGGATATGTATATCAATCAGAACAGTATCGTCCCTGTTTCAACGGCAGGGTGGTTCTTTGCATTTGCTGTCGTTGGCTTTGTAGCTGTCGCCAACAGGAGAAAGATCTGAATCCGCCAGCCTGGGTTCTACCCTTGACGCCAGCGGCCCGGGGCCTCGCTTGTCAATTCCCCAGCCGTTGCTATATTGCCAGTAGCCCGTGCAGGTCCACGGTTGCAGGCAGCAAAGCCCAGGCTGCACAGCGTCAAGGCAAGGCCTCGTAAAGATCGAGGTCATCGCGGTTGGCGTATACCGCGAAGCGGAGCGAGAGTTGGTGTGCTGTTCTCATTCAGTGCTCTTTGTCGGGCCTTTTCGGCCGGAGGGACCCTCATGGTGCGTTCAATGTTTGCCGCGTTCTGCATGCTGATGGTGTGGTCTGGTGCCGGTAAGGCCGACCCGAGCAGTGCTACCTACCTGCTCAGCCCTGGCGATGTGGTGATGGTTTCGGTGTGGCAGGAAGATAGCCTGCGCCAGGAAGCCACCGTACTTCCCGATGGCAGTATCACGTTCCCCCTGGCAGGTCGCATCGATGTTGCCGGGCTGGATGTGACGACCGTTGAAAAACAAGTGGCTGCCAAACTCGAGAAATTCCTCCCCGACCCGAACGTCAGCGTTGTCGTCAAGAGCATCGCCGGCAACCTGGTCTATGTACAAGGCAAAGTGATAAAGCCCGGGCCGGTACAGATGGCTGGCCCTACCGCAGTGTTGCAGGCCCTGAGCATGTCCGGCGGCCTGGACAAGTTTGCAGATGAAAGCGAAATCAAAGTGGTGCGCGGCACTGGCGCTTCCCAAAAAATCCTGCCCGTGCGATATAGAGACCTGGTGTCTGGCCGGGATATGTCCACCAACATCCAACTTCAGGCTGGCGATACGCTGGTCGTCCCTTGATCATGCCTTTAATAAGAACACTTAATGCCTCTTCTCAGAACAACTAGTATTGCAACGGCAATCTTGGTGTTGCCGTTTACGAACACGGTCTTGGCAGCAAATTGGCAGTCTACGGTAGTGGTACCGACATCCGTCGAACATGACAGCAACCCCTTGCTGCTGTCGTCGGGTGAAAAGGGCATAACGCGCACGATCATCGCGCCGGATTACACCCTGATCGGTACCTTCGACCGTGACGAACTGAGGTTGGGGCTGGGCATGAATGTATTGCGCTCGTCCGACACGGCGGTGGTCGACAACCGTGAGGACCCTGACGTGAGCCTGGGCTGGCAGCGTCAGACCGAGCGCGGGCGGTTTGGCCTGCTGGCGCGTTACAACGAAAGTTCGACGCTGTCGGGAACGGTGCTGGATACCGGTGTGGTCACCACCGATGGCACGCAAAAGCTGTATACGCTGACCGGCAACTGGAGCCAGGCGGTTACCGAGCGTAGCACCTTGAGCAACGAAACCACGTACAACCGTGCCCGTTATGACATCAGTACGCTGACGGGGTACGAAGAACTGGGCAACGTGTTCACCTGGACCTACGCCTGGAGCGAGCGAGCCGATCTGTACAGCCGCTTTGGTGCCCGGCGCTATGAGCCCGAGGAGGACCAGACGGCGACGGCGTCCAACAGCTACAGCCCCGCGGTCGGGGTCAAGTACCAGTTTTCCGAAAGCCTCAGCGCCGATGCGCATGTGGGTGTCACCGAGGTTTCCGGTGACGAAGGTGGCCGACGCGGGGAGGGTGGGGTTGCGCTGCTGTACACCGGTGCGCGCGCCGTCGCCAGCTTCACCGCCGAACGCAGCACGGTAGCCAGCGCCGAAGGCGGCTTCGCCGAGCTGGACCAGGTGCGCGGTGTGTGGAGTTACGCCGTCAGCGAATTGACCCGGGTGGGCGCGGACGCTGCCTGGCAAGACAGCAAAGGGCAGACCCCCAACACCCTGCAGACTTACAGCGTGTGGGCCAGCCGCGAGTTTTCGCCGTACTGGGACCTGCGCCTGTCGCTGATGTACAAGGAACGGCAGCAGGATAACGAAGCCGATGCGAACGCTACGATCGTGGGTTTGACGTTGACGTACAGGTACCCCGACATCTGAACTTCAGGCAGGTGGCCCCATGAAGTCTGACTACGAGCTCTCCCTCAGAGATTACATTGCCATAATCAAGGACAGGGCCCTGTTATTGGGGGTGAGCATCGTAGTCATCCTGGCCGCGACCGTCGCAGTCGCGGTGATGGTGCCGCCGATCTACCAATCGACCGGCACCATCCTGGTGGAGTCGCAGCAGATTTCCCCTGAGCTGGTGTCGACCAACAACACCAGCTTTGCCGATGAACGCATCGAAGTGATTCGCCAGCGGGTGATGACCCGCGAGAACCTGCTGCGCATCATCGACAAGTACAACCTGTTTCCCGACAAGCGCTTCAGCGATAGCGACAAGATCGACCACATGCGCAGCGCCATCGTCGTCGAAACCCTTACCACATACGTGCGCGGGCGGGGTGAAGCGACCGTGGCGTTCAATGTGTCCTTCGAGCACAAGCAGCCCGAGGTGGCCAAGGACGTCGCCGACGAGTTGGTGACGCTGTTCCTCAACGAGAACCTCAAGCAGCGTACCGAGCGGGCCAACGAAACCACCGAGTTCCTCACTCAGGAGGCTAACAAGCTGGGTGCCGAGCTGGCCAACCTGGAAAACCAGCTGGCGGATTTCAAGCAGGCCCACGCCAACGCCTTGCCCGAGCACCAGACCTTGCGCATGAACATGCTGTCACGATCGGAGCTGGAGTTCCGCGAGGTCGACCGTGATTACAAGGCCGCCCAGGAAGAACTGCGTTACCTTGAGCTGGAACTGTCCGCGGCCAATGCCGGGCTGGCAACCAAGGCCGGCGAAGGCCCCAGGGTGGCCGGTGCCGAGCAGCCCCAGGACCTGCCCAGCCTGAAGGCCGAATATGCCCGGCTGCTGAGCCGCTACAAGGAAGCCCACCCCGATGTGGTGGCGGTCAAGCGCAGGATCCAGGCGCTCGAAGCCAGTGGCAATCGCACGGCGGCGGCCTCCACGGTCGGCCTCGATGTCGCCCGCGTGCGCGCCAAGATGAGCGCGGCACAGGAGCGCATTGCTTCGCTGGCCGAGCAGAAGCGCGAGTTGACCCGCAAGATGGAAGGCTACGAGGCTGAGATCCTCGAGGCGCCGCAGGTCGAGCGTGGCCTGGTGACCTTGATGCGTGACCACGACAACGCGCGCAAGAAGTACGAGGAAATCCGCGCCAAGGAAATGGGCGCGAAGATTACCGAAAGCCTGGAGCAGGAGAACAAGGCCGAGCGCTTTGTACTGCTTGAGCCACCACTGATGCCCGAGAAACCGATCAAGCCCAACCGCAAGAAGATCGCTGCGCTGGGCCTGGTGCTGGCACCGGCAGGTGGCGGTGCGCTGGTGATGCTGCTGGAGATGTTCAACCAGCGCATTCGCGGCGTCGGTGCACTGGAGAACCTGCTGGGCAGGCGGGTGCTGGTGGCGCTGCCATACATCGATACCAAGGCCGATGTGGCCAGGCGCAAGCGTTGGCGCAACTGGCTGATCGTGGCGGCACTGGCGCTGGCGGCTATCATGGTAGTGCTGGTGCACGTGTTCTACATGCCACTGGATGTGCTGTTGTTCAAAGTCATGTCTCGGTTTGCATAGGGAAGCAGTGATGGACAGGACCAAGCAGGCTGTCGGCAATAATCTTCACCAGGTTACCCCGGGTACCCCGCAGGCCTTGTCACCCGCCCCTGGTACGGCACTGGCGGAAGTGCCTGGCCAGTTCGATTACGTGAACACCAAGGTGGTGCCGCTGCGCGCGGAGCACCTGGAGCGTCACCGTATCGTCGCCTACAACAAGAACTCCAACATGAACGGGCCGATCGACCTGCTGCGCACGCAGGTGCTCAGGACCATGGACGAGAATGGCTGGCGAACCCTGGCCATCACCTCGCCAACCCCTGAAGCGGGCAAGACGGTGCTGGCGATCAACCTGGCCATGAGCATCGCCCACCACACCACCAAGACCGCTTTACTGGTGGACTTCGACCTGCGTCGACCCAAGGTCGGCAGCAGCCTGGGCCTGCCCATGGACCAGGCGTTGAACGAGTTTCTGACGGACAAGGCCGAGTTGCAGGACTGCCTGGTCAACCCGACCTTGCCTCGGTTCGTGGTGCTGCCCACGCGGGTGCCGGTGCCGTTGTCCACCGAAATGCTGTCGTCGCCCAAAGTGAGCAACCTGATCAGCGAACTACGCAACCGCTACGAGTCGCGCATCTGCATTTTCGATTTGCCGCCATTGCTCAGTTCTGACGATGCGATCACCGTGATACCCAAGTTCGACTGTGTGCTGCTGGTGGTGGCCAACGGTATGAACAACAGGAAGGAGATCGAGGATTGCCTGCATCACCTGGCAAGGGTGAACCTGGTGGGAACGGTATTGAACAAAGCTGACGAGCAGCCTCGAACCTATTATTGAGTCTCGTATTCTGGGGCTGCTTCGCAGCCCATCGCGACACAAGGCCGCTCCCACAGGTACAGCACATTCCTTCAGCTGGTGGGGTCTTTGTGGGAGCGGGTTTACCCGCGAAGCAGGCGACGCGGTGGATGGCGCCGGCTGCGCCGGTGTTCGCGGACGCGCCCGCTGCCACAGGTATGGCGCACTCTTTCAGCGGGTGGGGTAGCGAGCCCAGGGGTACTGCAACTCCCACTGCCACGCATGCCGCACAATCGACTCCAGCGTGGCAAACTCCGGCCGCCAGCCCAGCATGTGCATAGCCTTGCCAGCATCCGCCACCAACCGGGGCGGGTCGCCGGGGCGGCGGGGGGCGTCGAGGGTGCGGATCTGCCGGCCAGTCACCGCCCGGGCCGTATCGATCACCTGCTGCACGGAAAAGCCCAGCCCGTTGCCCAGGTTGAACGCGGTTCGCTCGCCACCCGCCAGCAGGTAATCCACCGCCAGTGCATGAGCCGCCGCCAGGTCGGCCACATGCACATAGTCGCGTATGCAGGTGCCATCCGGCGTGTCGTAGTCGCGGCCAAAAACCGTTACTGCATCACGGCGGCCCGAAGCGGCCTGCAGGATCAGCGGGATCAGGTGGGTTTCCGGGTCATGACGCTCTCCCAGCTGGCCCTCCGGGTCTGCGCCCGCTGCGTTGAAGTAACGCAGGCATACCGACTTCAAGCCATAGGCCCGGTCGAAGTCCTCGAGAATCTGCTCGACCATCCATTTGCTCAACCCATACGGGTTGATCGGCCCCTTGGCATGCGCTTCGTCGATCGGCACGTACTGCGGGTTGCCGTAGACGGCTGCGCTGGAAGAAAACACCAGGTGCCTGATACCGGCATTCACCATGGCCTGCAGGAGGGAAAGGGTGGCCGCGACATTGTTCTGGTAGTACTTGCCGGGCACGCTGACCGACTCGCCCACCTGGATGAACGAGGCAAAGTGGAACACGGCATCGAAGCGGCAAACACCGAACAGCACATCCAGGGCGGGCTCGTCGGCGATGTCCAGTTTCGCCCACTGGACGCCGGGGCCGGGCGAGACGAGGTCCGCCACCACCACCTCATGGCCCGTACCGAGCAGGTGCTTGACCATGTGCGAGCCAATGTAGCCTGCGCCACCGACAACCAGAAACTTCATCCATGCCTCCTGGACTCTGCTGTTGTACAGCTGCGCTTTTCAGCTACAGGACTGTTGTGAGGGTAGATGGCCATATGCCCTATTTCAAGAACAGCCAGTTGGACATGTACTTGCCGTCGAACGTGATGCTATAGCGTCCATCCTGGTAAGCCATCGGCAAGGGTTTCAACTGGGCCTGTGCATCCCGGGCGAACAGCTTCAGGCCAGCAGGCGCCTTGATGTTCAAGGTGCCGGCAAACGGCTCTACGTTGAACGGTGTCTTGTCATCGGCCTTGGGCACGGCCCGGGTACCCAGCGACAGCAGCAGTTCACGCGACTGGCCCAGGGGGTTGCCGTCCAGGCTTTGCACCACGACGCTGGCGTACGGCGTTCGTGCTTGCACCTGGATGTCGCCCAGGCTGATCAAGCGACCTCCCAGCCATCCGGTGGCGGCCTGGGTCAGCGGTGTATCGATGGTATAGATGCCCTGTTGCCAGTTGCGCTTGAGTTCGCCCGTATCGCTGACCGCTTCCGTGGCGTCGGCCGGCAGCAAGGACTGCTCCGGGTCCTGCAGTACCTGCGCACCGACAGGGATGGCGGCGGGTTTCAGCCAGGGCAACTCCGGCGTCTGTGGCAGGGCGATCTGCAGTTGGCCCTTTTCCATGGCCGTGCGCAGCAGTGGCGAGTTGCGCGGGGTGATCTCCTGGTTGTACAGGGTGGCGGGCGTCGGCGCGAAAACGTATCGGGTAGTGGCCGGCTTCACATCCGCACGGCGATAGAGCAGGGCGGCAGCGGGCAGGGTGGCGATCATCGCCGGGTCGTTGTACGCGTGCCAGTTATCCGCCGTGCGCCAGCCAGGGTTGAAGGCCTGCTGGCTGTAAGCGTACTGCATCATGGCGTCCCAGCCCTGGTGGGCGGCGGTGCCGGCCACGTACAGCGGCAGCGAGTGGCGGTCGGGCAGCGGGAAGGGTTCGGCGTTCCACTCGGTGACGGTCAGCGGCTTGCCGACTACCTGGGCGGCAGCGAGCCAGTCGATCACGCCGTCGCTGGTCAACGGGTTCTTCTCCAATTGGCCATTGGCACCGTAGCCATGGGCATCGATGACATCGCCTGTGGTCAGTGCCGGCAGCGCGCTCAGGCCATTGCCGCCCCAGGTACTGGTGGTGGCGATCGGCACTTTCACGCCGAGGCCGCGCAGGTGAGTGATCATGTCGGTGTTGAAGCGCTGTTCCAGGTCGTTGAGAAAAAGCTTCGAAGGGCCATGCTCCCAGGCGCGCCAGGTGAGGTCGGTGGGCAGGTCATATTGTTTGGCGAAGGCTTTGGCCGCTTCCATGTAGCGCTCGCTATGGCGCGGCACATCCTTGTTCGGCATCAGGGCGTTACCGTAATGCTGGGTGAGGTCGTTCTCATTGGTGAGCAGTACGGCAGCGATGGCGGGGTCGTCCTTGTAAGCCAGGCCGGTGTATTCATTCACATGAGTCAGGTACTGCTCGGCAAAGCGTTTCATCGCCTGTTGGATGCTTCGGTTCACATAGGCGTAACCCTTCAGGTCGACATGGCTCTCACCCTTGGCCAGTTCCTTGAAGTCATCGATATTGTCATTGGCAGTAAGCGCCCGCTGCACGTGCAGGTCCAGCCAGATATAGATGCCCTCGTCCTTGAGCGCCTTGATCCACAAGTCGAGCTTGCGCAGCGATTCGGCACTGAGCTGCTGGGTATCGCGCACCAGGGTGCCGTCGCCGAACACGTTCGGGCTGACCCAGGGCGAGTCGTGGTGATGCAAACGCACCAGGTTGAACCCCAGTGCCGACAGGCGCTTGGCCTGTTGGCGGATTTCTTCGTCGGGGCTCTTGAACAGCGAATAGGCGGACAGGTTGGTGCCCCAGAAGCGCACTGGGGTGTTGTTTTCGAACACCAGCTGCTCGCCGACAGCCTTGACGAAGCCATGCTTGCCGGCAGGCTTTTCCGGGGCGTTGAGGAATGACAGGTCCACGGGCGAGGTGCGCCAGTCCAGCTGGTCGTCGGGCCAACCGGCGGGGTCGGCCAGGCCGAAGCGTTCGCTGGGCGTGGGACCCAGGTCGATGTCGCCGGTGATGTTCAGCACCGCCTTGATCTGCTGCCGACCAGCGTTGATCGGGTCGCTGTAAATGAACGCACGCAGTTCGGACGGGTTGCCGCGCTCGAAATATACCTTGGCCAGCGGCGGGTCGAAGCGCATTTCGATGCGTCGGCCCTGGTCAGCCTTGCCCCATGACCAGCCACGGTTGCCGGGCAGCAGCTGCGGTGCACCCATGCCCCCGGCAATTTGCCCAGGGTCGAACTCGAACACCATGCCACCGCCCATTACTCCGGCCTGCCGACTGTGGGCCTCGAGGTCAAAGGCCCAGCCCAGGGTTTGCGCCTGCTCCTTGCGGATATCCGCCGCCAGATCGAAGTCCAGTTCCTTGTTCTTGCCCTGCAGCGTGTAGTGGTCGGGGCCAACTACCTTGAACGTGGTGGAAAAACCGGTCCAGCTCCAGTTGGCCGCCCAGAAGTCGAACTTGGCTTTCATCACTGGCCCACCACCGCGGGTCACCAAGGGCAGGCCGTTCTGTTCATCGACACTGACTTGCCACGCTGAGGCCCAGCCGGTGAGCGGCAGTGAGGCCAGGCCGGCGATGGCCGAAACCCGCAGCAGGGTTTGAAAACCCCAGCGGCGCAGGGGGAGCAGGTTCATAGGCGTCACCTGGGTTGAAGGGCGGGGTCGGCCAGCGCGATGGCCTGGCTGTCGTGCAGCTGGCGAACCATCTGGACATAGGCCACGCCCAGTCCGGCGACCGTCCAGTACACCACCGGGATGAAGGTGATGCTGCTGACGGTGAAGATGATCACCAGGATGCCGATCAGTGTCGCCAGCAATGCCCGGCCGAGCTGGCGTCGCTCGTCGTCCTTGTCGGGGAAACTGCGCATGGCCTTGCGGATACCGTGCAGTACGGCAGCGAAGAACGCCACGAACAGGCCCAGCCCGACCAGCCCGACCCGCAGTGCCAGGTTTATGTAGGTGTTGACGATGTCGATGATGCCGTCACCCTGGATCATCGATTGCATTTCCGGGGTGTTGCGGAAGTCGAACGAGCCGAACAGTGGGTTGCGCTGGATGACGATCCACGAGTTGTCCATCAGCCGTTCGCGGTAAGTGATGTTCTCTTTCTCGAGGTTGCCAATGAACGGCAGCATGTCCAGTACCTTGTCGCCACCGGGCACGATGGTCAGCAAGGGCAGGGCCAGCATGCCGGCCGCAGCGAGCAGCGCCAGGCGCCTGACCGCACCTTTGCCCAGGGCGATGAACACCACCACGATGACCACGGCACCGATCCACGGGCCGCGGGACAGTGGCGCGAACAGCCCTGCGGCCAGCAGCAGGGCGCCCAGGGCCCGCTGCAGGGGGCGGCGCACGTAACCCTGGACGAACAGGAACAGGCCGATGGCCACGCTCATCACATAGCCCAGGGCAATCGCCTGCCCGGTGGTGACGCTGGCGCGCAGCGAACCGCCACGGCTCAGGTAGCCGGACATGCTCCACGGCACGCCCATGGCGTCGACCAGGGCACTGTACAGCAGCCAGTGGCGCACGTACTCGGCCACGCCGATCAAGGCCAGAACGAATGAGGCAAGCACGAAGGCCAGCAGGGTGTCCTTGAAGTCGCTGATCTGGCGCAGGCCACGGCTGGCCACGTAATACGGCAGTAACACGTCGACAAAAAGGTACAGCGTCTGGCGCAGGGTGTCGGTCAGGGTGGTCTCGCGCAGGTACAGCACGCTCATCAGCAGCAGGCCGGCCGCCAACAACCTGTCGGGCCAGGTGCGGCCGAAGCGCAGGGTGTCGCCTTGCCGGCGCAGGGCCAGCGCCGCCGGCAACAGCACGCACAGGGCCAGCAGGCGGATATGGTTGAGGTCGACCAGGTAATTGACCACGCCAAACCCGGGCACCTGCACTGAAGCCGGCGGGATCAGGAACAGCAGCATGTAGAACAGCGCCATGGGGTTGTGTTCGCGGCGCCCGGCGATATACAGGATGACGGCGCCAGCACCCAGGTACAGCCAGAAGCTATGCGAGAAGAAGGCCAGCAGGGTAAGCAGGAACCACAGGTTGCGTCGGCGCTTGAAGTCGCTCAGCGGAATCAGGTCGGTGGCAGGCCGCCGCGCCAGCAGGAAGACCACGCTCGCCAGAAAAAGGATGACGATCAACGCACGAAAATGTTCAGGCATTGGCTATGTGCACCTTTGCATCGGTGGGCAACGGCTAGCGTCGTGGCTGATTGAAACTATAGTGACCTTTTAGCCTGTCAGTCAGAGATTGTACTCATGCCGTCGATTGATGTGTCTGCCACCGCGAGCCTGCGCAAGCGGGCCCTGAGGGCCGGGTCATGGAACCTGGTTGCACAAGTGGCGTCACAGTTGATGCGCCTTGGCGGCAACCTGATCATGGCCCGCTTGCTGCTGCCGGAAATGTTCGGGGTGATGGTCATCGCCACCACCGTTTCGGTACTCCTGCATCTACTGTCCGATGTCGGCCTGCGGCAGAACATCATCCAGAGCCATCGCGGTGACGACCCGGATTTTCTCAATACTGCATGGACCGTGCAGATCATCCGCGGCTTCGTGCTGTTCGCCCTGACCTTGCTGCTGGCCTTGGGGGCCTGGTTCGCCCAGCTCGCCGAGCTGTGGCCGGCGGACTCCACCTATGCCGCACCGGTGTTGCCGATGGTGCTGGCGGCAACCGGGCTGTCGGCGGTGATCTGGGGCTTCCAGTCCACCAAGATAGATGTCGCGGTACGGACTTTCCAACAGAAGCGCGTGGTGCTGGTGGACCTGGCCTCGCAGGCGGTCGGCCTGGTGGTGATGCTGGTGCTGGGCTACCTGACCCATTCAGTGTGGGCACTGGTGATCGCCGGCCTGGTGTCTGCCGTGGCCTGGACCCTGCTCGGTCACACCGCCCTGGAGGGGCATGACAACCGCCTGCAGTGGGACCGTAGCGCGCTGACCGAACTGATCGTGTTCGGCCGCTGGATCCTGTTGTCGTCGATGGTCGGCGTGCTGGCCATGTACGGTGACCGCATGTGGTTTGGCGCCAGCATGACGGCGGCACAACTGGGTGTGTATTCGATTGCCGTGTTGATCCTGGGGGCCGTGCAGACCGCGCTGATGAAGGTTTTCGGCGCGGTGGCGCTGCCCGCCTTCAGCGAAGCGGCACGGGCCGATGACAAGGAGCGCCTCAAGGCGCTGTATTACCGCTTCCGCCTGCTGGTCGACCTGCTGGTGCTGTTCATCTGTGGCGGTTTCCTGACCGCCAGCCCTTTGCTGATCGGTTGGCTGTACGACGATCGTTACCGTGAAGCTGGCCCGATGATGGCCATTCTTTCGCTGTCGTTCCTCACATTGCGCTATACCTTGGCTCATCAGGTGTGGATTGCCCTGGGCCTGACCAGGTACCAGGCCATGGATAACATCATCCGCCTGGTCTCGTTGTGGGGGGGGCTGCCACTGTTGCTGGCGATCGGTGGAGTTGACTGGGCGATCTGGGGGGTTGCCCTGCATACCGTGCCAACCCTTGTGTTGATCGTGTACGTGAATCGCAAGCTGGATATGTTCAGCCTGAGGCGTGAGCTAGTGGTGCTGCCGATGCTACTGGTCGGGGCACTTTGCGGGGCGCTGCTGACAGCCTTTTTCAACTGGCTGTAATTCTGCTTGTCGGGTGAAACTTTCAAAGGTGCAGGTCATTGGATCATGGGGAAGTTTACGTTTTGTACTGCGCAATTGGGTCGTAGGGGGTTTCTCCAGAGTTGTGTCTTGCTGGGTGTAGGTGGTGTGGTGTTCGCTGCTACGCCAGCCATCACCAGCCAACCTGCTGGCAGGCCTGGGTTCGTGGTGATCAACGGCTGGGTACTGCCGTCCCGTTACTTCCGGAACGAGCACGCATGATCAGGGACTATCAGCAGCAGAAGGCGCTGCGCGACAGTTACGATGTCTGCATCATCGGCGCCGGCCCGGCCGGTATCACCCTGGGCCTGCGCCTGGCCGCCGCCGGCTGGAGCGTCCTGCTTGCCGAAGGTGGCGGGCGCGAGTACTCGGCGAACTCGCAAGCCTTGTACGCCTGTGCATCAACTGGCCTGGAGCTCTATGCCGGGGAAGCTCGCCTGCGTTATCTGGGCGGCACATCCAACCATTGGGCCGGCCGTTGCCGGCCGTTCAGCCCCTCGGACTTCGCAGTTCCCCCCATTGGCGGCTTGCCTGGCTGGCCCATTCCTTATTCGGAGATCGCAGGCTACCTGCCTGCTGCCATGGATATCGTCGACCTGCCGCCAGGGGCAAACTTTCGCGCGTTGAATGATGGCCTCGACGGCGGTGACTTCGAACCGGACCGCTTTTTGCTCAGCCCGCCAACGCGCTTTGCGCAGAAGTACGCCACGGCCCTGGAGCAGACCCAGGGCCTGGACGTATTCATCAACTGCAATTGCGTGAACTTGGAGTTCGACCAGGCCTCCGGTCACCTGGCTGCAGTCGTGCTTTCCGATTACGAGTGCAATCGCCAGCGCCTGGTTGCAAGAAACTTCGTACTCGCTACAGGTGCCATCGAGAATGCCCGGCAACTGCTCAACAGCGAGTCGTTGGCGGCGGCGGGGATAGTGAGCAAGGACGGGCTGGTCGGCGGGTGTTTCATGGAGCATCTGAACATTGACCTGGGCACCTTCATCCTCAACTCGGGGCTGGCCCCTGACCCGCGCGAGTACTACACCACCGATGCCTTCGTTGAGGAGTACAAGGCAGGCAAGGGCAACGTCAGGGCCGCCTTGCTGGCTGATGTGCAAACCTATGGTCGTACTGCCGAGGTGAAGCATTTTCTGGAGAACCTGGTCTGCGACATGGGAGTCGCCAGCAAGATTGCCTTCGTGGCCAAGTTCAACTGCCCCGGTGATGGCGTCATCAGCACCATGATCGAGCAGTTTCCCAACCTGCACAGCCGTATTTCGCTGCTGGAGGAGAAGGACGCACTGGGCGTGGCCAAGGTCAATGTCAACTGGGCCCTGACCGCTGATGACCGGCACACCATCAAGTGCATCGGAAGCGAGTTGGCCAAGCAGTGGGTTGCCATGGACCTGGGCTACATCAAGCTCAATGACTTCGTTTACGACACCTCGATACCGCTGAAGCTGTCGCCACATGCCCATCACATGGGTACCACGCGCATGGCGTCTTCGGCGCAGTTTGGTGTTGTCGATACCAACTGCAAGGTGTTCGGTACCGAAAATCTTTATGTCGCCGGCAGCAGCATCTTTGCCACGGGCGGCGCTTGCAATCCGACCATGCCGCTGCTGCAGTTTGCGGTACGCCTGGCCGACCACCTCGATGCCAGGCTGAGCGCGGCCAGCGACGCCGTGGGGTGATGCATGTTGTAAACGGGTTGAGTGCGCGACGGTCAGCACCCACAAGAACGAGACCGGATGCGCCTCAGGGACAGTCCAGATGGCTTTGATTGCGAGGCTGGCAGAATGAAGGGATGGATACGCAAGGCAGTGGCGCACTATGTCCATGCAACGGGGCGAGGAAGCTCCTTCTACAGGAGGTTCTGCAAGCCGTCAGGGCTTGAGTGGGGGGCATACCTTGCCCGTTGGGGCAACTTCCACTCGGTAGGCAGCAACTTCTATGTCAATACAGGCTGCAAGTTCCTCGACCCTTCGCTGGTTCGCATCGGCAACAGTGTGGGGCTGTCCGACTGCACCCTGATCGGTCATGACGGGGTGGTATTGCTGATCGAACATCGCTTCGGCAAGCACCTGGATTCGGTCGGTTTCATCGACATCAAGGACAACTGCTTCATCGGCCACGGTGCAATCGTCATGCCTCGCGTCACCATCGGGCCTGAGTCGATCGTGGCCGCCGGTGCCGTGGTGACCAAGGATGTGCCGCCGGGCACGGTGTTCGGTGGCAACCCTGCTGAGTTCATATGCACCACCGAGGCGTTGATCAAGCGGGTTGAGGCACGTTGCGAAGCCTACCCATGGATCGACCTGGTCAAGCAGCGCAATGGTGCCTACGACCCGCAACTGGAGCCGCAGCTGATGGCGCAAAGGCGCCAGTATTTCTTCGGGGACGGCAACAATGGCTAGCAAACCTGTGGACGTCATGGTGGTCAACTTCAACACGGCCGGGCTGCTGCAGCCGATGTTCGATGCACTGCGTCGGGCCGACAGCGAACGGCTGGCCAGCTACCTGGTGGTGGACAATGCCTCGGCCGATGACTCGCTGCAGCGCATGGCCGAGGTATGCCCGCAGGCGCTGCTGCTGAGCAACAAGCAGAACGTGGGGTTCGGCCGGGCCAACAACCAGTTGCTGGCGCACCTGAAGGGCAAGTACGCCTTGCTGCTGAACACCGACGCCTTTGTCGCCGCCGATTCACTGCAGAAAACCCTCGACTACATGGAAGCCCACCCGGAGTGCGGTGTGCTGGGGGTACGCCTGGAGGGACGCGACGGCGCCCTGCAGCCCAGTTGCCGCTACTTCCCCACACCGTTCAACGTGTTCGTCGGGCGAACCGGGTTGGGGCGTTTCTTCCCGGGCTTGAAAATGGTCGACGAAATGGATTGGGACCACGCTTCGGTCCGCGAGTGCGACTGGCTGCCTGGCTGCTTCTACCTGGTGCGCCGCGAAGTGCTCGACCAGGTGGGCCTGTTCGACCCGCGCTACTTTCTTTATTACGAGGAGGTCGACCACTGCAAGCGGGTGAAGGCGGCGGGCTGGAAGGTGGTGTTCTACCCGCATACCACGGTGGTGCACATCGGAGGGGAAAGCTCCAGATCGGTGGCCGAACTGGAGGCGGCCAGCCGGCAGATCTCGTCATACCAGATCGAAAGCGAGCTGCTGTACTTCCGCAAGCATCATGGGCTGGCGGGCCTTGCCCTGCACATGCTGCTGGTCACCTTGGGCGACCTGGTACTGGCACTCAAGGCGCTGTTGAAACGACGCGGTCGGGGCGCAATACAGGCCTGCTGGCGTCACTGCCGGGCGACCTGGTCTCTGTTGTTCAAGACCCGGTACGCCAGCCAACCGACAAGGTAGGTGGAGCCATGTTCGAGAATATACGTGCCGACCTGCGTGCCCATGGTGGCGACTGGGGCGCCCAGGGTTTCTGGGTATTGCTGGTGTACCGCTTCGGCCGCTGGCGCTATGGGGTGCGCCCGGCACTGCTGCGAAAACTGTTTTCGCTCATCTACAAGGTCCTGTTCAAGTTCGTGCAGATCATCACGGGTGTGGAGCTGCCGTGCGAGGTGGTGATCGGCCGCAACTTCGTCATCGACCATTTTGGCGGCATCGTAGTCAGCGGCTATGCCCGGTTTGGCGATGACTGCCGCATCCGCAACGGGGTAGTGGTGGGCCTGAAGAACGTCGATGAGCCGATTGCACCAGTGTTCGGCAACAACGTCGATATTGGCACCGGGGCCAAGGTGCTGGGAAGCATCCGTATCGGCAACGACGTGATCATCGGTGCCAACGCCGTGGTGCTGGTGGATGTGCCGGACAATTCGCTGGCGGTGGGGGTGCCGGCCATCATCAAGGCCAGGCAACCGGCCGCCACGGCGCCCGTCGAGTGAGGCCCATGGCGAGCGGCATCGGAGTGGTGGTGATTGGCCGCAACGAAGGCCTGCGCCTGGAGCGTTGCCTGCGTTCGCTGCTACAGGGTACGGACAAGATCATGTACGTCGACTCCGGCTCTACCGATGGTTCACCGCACCTGGCTCGCAGCCTGGGGGTAGAGGTATTGGCGCTGGACATGGACACCCCGTTCACTGCCGCACGCGCGCGCAACGAAGGCTTTCTCGCCTTGCAACGGCGGTTGCCGTCGCTGCAACGGGTGCAGTTCGTCGATGGCGATTGCGAGGTGGATGGCGGCTGGCTGGCCGCGGCGCAGGCGTTTCTCGACGACCACCCCGACGTGGCCGTGGTGTGTGGCCGCCGACGCGAGCGCTTCCCCCAGCGGTCGGTGTACAACCTGTTGTGTGACCTGGAGTGGGACACCCCCATTGGCGAGGCCAAGGCGTGTGGTGGCGATGCCCTGATGCGAGCAGATGCCTTTGCCGCCGTCGGCGGCTTTCGCCCCGAGCTGATTGCCGGAGAGGAGCCCGAGCTATGCGTGCGCCTGCGGGCAAAGGGCTGGAAAGTCTGGCGCCTGGACGCCGAGATGACCCTGCACGACGCCGGCATGACCCGTTTCAGCCAGTGGTGGCGGCGTAGCCTGCGCGCTGGCCACGCCTATGCCGAAGGGGCTTACCTGCATGGTCAGCCACCCGAGCGGCACTGGTTGCGCGAATCGCGCCGGGCTTGGCTGTGGGGTCTGGGCATCCCCGTGGTAATCGTGCTGGCCTGCCTGCTGCTGGGCGGCTGGGGCCTGCTGCTGCTGGCGGTCTACCCGCTGCAGGCCGTACGCCTGGCCCGCCGTGGTGGCAAGTCGGTGAGGGAGAACTGGCTACAGGCGGTGTTTCTGGTATTGGGCAAGTTCCCGGAAATGCTCGGGCAACTGAAGTTCCTGCGCCACCGCATCGCGGCCGGCAAATCGACGTTGATCGAGTACAAGTGAGAGAGGCCCATGATGCTCGGCACGATCGTCAAAAGCGTGTTTACCTTGCAACCGGGCTACTCGTTGCGGGCGCTGAACAACAAGTACAGGTTGGCGCTGCAGATTGCCAGGCAATGGCCTGAACTGAATGCCTTCCTGCAGCGCATGACGGCGGCGCTGGGCCAGCAAGGGCTGCAGCGGCTAGGGGTGGATTGCATCGGTGTCGTGCAGTGGCCTTACCTCAGCAAATGCTGGGAAGCCCCGCAGCGCCTGGAGGTGGTGGCTTCGCACTTCGAAGTGCTGGCCGGGCAGTTTCCGGCGCTGTTGCTGCTGGGGCGGGACGAAAGCCTGACGTTGTGCGAGCTGTCCAGCCATTCGCCGGGTTGTCGTCTGGTTTTGGACCGGCCGATCTGGTTCAAGCGCGAAGGCGAGTTGGTATTGAACCTGTTCCAGAGCGACCTGCGCGTGGCATCCCTGGCGTTCAGCCTGTGCCGCAGCCAGGGCGAGCTTTGCCTGTTCATCGGTGCCGTGCAGGGCATCCACAAGGGGATAGACAGCGAAACCTCACTGGCCATCTACCGCGACCTGACCAAGGACTTCGAAGGGCTGCGCCCGCGCAGCCTGCTGATCGAGGCATTGAAGTGCCTGGCCAGGACCCTGGGCGTGGCGCACCTGTATGCCGTCAGTGACGCCTGCCGCCACCATCGGCACGCGTATTTTGGCAACGACAAAGGCCACGACCTGGCGGCCAATTACGATGTGATCTGGCTGGAACACGGTGCTACTGCATCGAGCCATGCTGACTTCTTCGCCCTTCCGCTGGCTGCGGTACAGCGGGCGGAACAGGATATTCCGGCGAAGAAACGGGCAATGTACCGCCGCCGCCAGGTGCTGCTCGACGATGTTTTCTCCCGCTTGCAGGCCGTGTTGCCAGGCAGCGGTCACAACCTTGGACTACAAGGGGAACAGGGGGATGTATCTGACGAGATGGCATCGGCGGGGCCCCGGCCGCCGGTAGTCGACAGCCTGAAGTAATCGCCAGCCCTGCCGCGGCAGGTCTGAATGTTCACTACGCGGGTCTTGATCTGGATTTCTATGCGCATTGCTTACTTCATAAACCAGTACCCGAAGGTCAGCCACAGTTTCATCCGCCGCGAGATCCTGGCGCTGGAGCGCCAGGGGGTAGAGGTGCAGCGTATTGCCCTGCGCGGGTGGGACGCCGAGTTGCAGGATGCCGACGACGCGAGCGAACGGGCCAAGACCCGCTATGTGCTGCAGCGTGGCATCAAGGGGTTGCTGGCACCGGCCTGGCAAGTGCTGCGGGCACAGCCGCGCCGGTTCTTCCGGGCACTGCAGTTGGCCATGCGCGTTGGCTTGCGGGCCGACCGCGCCTGGCCCTACCACTTGGTCTACCTGGCCGAGGCCTGCCAGGTACTGCAATGGTTGCAGGCTGGCGAGGCAAGACATGTGCATGCACATTTCGGCACCAATTCCACCGAGGTGGTGATGCTGGCCAATGTGCTGGGCGGGCCGGCCTACAGCTTTACCGTGCACGGACCGGAGGAGTTCGACAAGCCGCAGTTTCTGCACATGGGCGAGAAGGTGCGGCGTGCCGCATTTGTCGCGGCGGTCAGCTCGTACGGGCGCAGCCAGTTGTTTCGCTGGGTGGCACACGACCACTGGGCCAAGGTGAAGGTGGTGCATTGCGGCCTCGAGCGCAGTTTCCATGAGGTGGCGCCAGTTGGCGTGCCCACGGCGCCGCGCCTGGTGTGCGTCGGCCGCCTGTGCGAACAGAAAGGCCAGCTGCTGCTGCTCGAGGCCGCGCGAGTACTGGCCGCCCGGTCGATCGCTTTCGAACTGGTGCTGGCCGGCGACGGTGAAATGCGTGGCCAGGTCGAGGCGTTGATCGCCCGGCATGGCTTGCAGCAGCAGGTGCGCATCACCGGCTGGATCAGCAGCGCACAGGTGCGCGAGGAAATCCTGGCGGCGCGTGCGCTGGTGCTGCCCAGCTTTGCCGAAGGTTTGCCGGTGGTGATCATGGAGGCGATGGCCTTGCGCAGGCCAGTGCTGACCACCTATGTGGCAGGCATTCCCGAGCTGGTGCGGCCGGGCGAAAACGGCTGGTTGTTCCCTGCCGGCGCCGTGGACGAGCTGGCAGCGGCCATGGCCGATTGCCTGGCACAACCTGCCGAAGTGCTGCAGCGCATGGGCGAGGCGGCACGCCAGCGTGTGCTGCAACGGCATGACATCGATACCGAGGCGGCCAGGCTGGCCAGCTATTTCAAGGCATCCGCATGATGAGTGTATTGGCTTGGATACTGGGCATGCTGGCGGCCATCGTCCTGTTGCCGGTGCTGCTGCTGTTGGTGCAGGTGCTGATGGCCTGCTTGCCTGCACGCGCGCAGCCGATGGGCAACACCGCCCGTCCGCAGGTGGCAGTGCTGGTGCCAGCTCACGACGAGGCTTCGATAATTGGTGCCACGCTGGCGAGCATTGCCCCGCAGTTGCGGCCTGGCGACCGCTTGCTGGTGGTGGCGGACAACTGCACTGACGACACCGCGCAACTGGCGCGCGAGGCGGGTGCCGAAGTGGTGGAGCGCCACGATGCACGGTTGCGCGGCAAGGGCTACGCCTTGGACTTTGGCGTGCGCCACCTGGCCGACCAGCCGCCCGAGGTGGTGATCGTGGTGGATGCCGACTGCCAGGTGGGCGAGGGGGCGATCGAGCGCCTGGCGCGGCGCTACCGCGAAGTCGCTCGCCCGGTGCAGGCGCTGTACCTGATGTACGCACCGGCAGGGGCTGGGTTGACAGTGCAGGTTGCCGAGTTCGCCTGGCGGGTCAAGAACCTGGTGCGCCCGCGTGGATGGGCGCGGCTGGACCTGCCATGCCAGTTGATGGGCGCCGGCATGGCATTCGGCTGGCGTGACCTGGCCTTGATCGACCTGGCCAACGGGCACCTGGTGGAGGATGTGAAGCTGGGCCTGGACCTGTGCCAGCAGGGCAAGCCGCCAGTGTTCTGCCCCGAGGCCGTAGTCAGCAGCCGGTTCCCTGCCAGCCAGCAAGGCCTGGGCAGCCAGCGCACCCGCTGGGAACATGGGCACCTGAGCCTGATGCTGGCCGATGCGCCCAAGCGTGCGCTGGCGGCAATCACCCAGCGTAACGGCAGCTTGCTGGCCATGACCCTGGACCTGCTGGTGCCGCCGCTGGCGTTGCTGGTGCTGGCCTTGCTCGGCCTAAACCTGGTGGCCTGGCTGGCGTACCTGCTGTTCGGCCTGGCGGCACCTGCGTGGATCGCCCTTTGCGCGCTGGCATTGCTCGGCCTTGCCGTCGCAGTGGCCTGGGCGCGTTTCTGTCGTGAACTGATCCCGTTCTCCGTGCTGCTGTACGCGCCGTTCTACGCCGCAAGGAAGCTCCCCTTGTATCTGCGGTTCCTGATCAAGCGACAGGTTGAATGGGTACGTTCGAAACGGGATGAAGACTGATGGCTCATTGGCAAGAACGCTGGAACACCCTTGTCGGCAAGCTCGAAGTGGTGCCGGATGCCACTGCCGCGCAGAGCCTGCTGGACAGGCTCAGCGTCCCGAAAGCCGCGACCGTGCTGGGCTTCGTCAATGCCCATGCAATGAACCTGGTGGTTCGTGATGGCGCCTGCCACCAAGCATTGTCGGCGGCCGACGTACTGCTGCGCGATGGTTCCGGCCTGGCGATCCTGTATCGCCGGCTGGGGCTTGAGCCAGGGCTCAACATGAATGGCACCGACTTCATTCCTCGGCTTCTGGCTGCCTACCGCGGGCGGCGAGTTGCGTTCTGGGGCACCCGACAGCCGTACCTGGACCAGGCCGTGCAACGAAGCACAGCCACGTTCGGGGTGGTACCGGTGTCGGTCCACGATGGCTTTGCCAGCGTCGATACCTACCTGCAACTGGCCAGGGAGTTGCAACCTGAGCTGATCGTGCTGGGCATGGGAATGCCCAGGCAGGAGGTTGTGGCCGCAAGGCTGGCGGCAGCTGGGGGGCCGTGCCTGATCGTGTGTGGCGGCGCGATCCTGGATTTTCTCGGCGGCAAGGTCAGCCGGGCGCCCGAGTGGTTGCGGCGGTTGGGTGGGGAGTGGCTATACCGGCTGTTGCGCGAGCCGAAGCGTTTGTTCATTCGTTATGTTGTGGGCAACCCGTTGTTCCTGGTGCGTACCCTGCTGTTCCGCTGCGACGGGGGACGGCCAGGCACACCGTATGAGCGTCAGAATCCGCCCGAGCGGTGATTCCGGGTACGCTGATGGCGGATGGCTGCTACAGTTTGATCAATGGCTTGCGGCTGCAGGATTTTGCTCCACGGGCTTTGCATGAGCCGTTGTCAAGGCTTGCTTGTTGGTGGAAGGCATTTGCTGCACGCAAATTGATGAGGTCTGAAATGGTCTTAGAGCCCAGAAGCAGTCGTTCCTTATTGCAGAGAAGAAGCAGCGTAAGTAACGCTATTCAGGCCGGCCTCGATGGAATTGCAGTCATCGGCATTGCCTGGTACCTGATCTACGACCAGTTTGGCTACATCACTTCCGATTACGTGATCATGCTGCTGTTGCTGGTTGGCGCACTGGCAGTCATCTACGATCACTATGCGATCTACCGTACCAACGTCGGGCTTTCCATCAAGGCTTTCCGGCTGTTCAAGGCCTGGTCGGCAACTTTTTGCTTCCTGGTGGTCATGGCCTTCCTGGCCAAACAGAGCGAAACCTATTCGCGACTGCTGGTCGTGCAGTTGTTCATCATTGGCTACATCGCCCAGTTGTTCCTGCACTTTGCCGTGCGCGAATTGCAAAAGCGCTTCACCGCCCATGCACGCCTGGACAACGCCCTGATCATTGGTGCCGGTGATCTGGCCAACTTCCTGTATCAGAAAATCAGCAACAACCCCTGGTTCGGCGAACGCGTGCTGGGTTGCGTGCTGATCGACAATGCCGATGAGCCGGGGCGCGAAAGTGCCGAAGGAAAGCAGCGCATGCCGGTGCTCGGGCATGTTGCCGAGCTCGACGATATCGTGGCCCGCCATGGCATTCGCACAGTGTACCTGGTGACCCCGCTGGGCGGTTCCGAGGTCATCAACGATGTGTATTTCAAGTTGCTCGACAAGTGCATCGCGGTGAACTGGGTACCGGATATCTTCTCGTTGCGCCTGATCAATCACAGTGTGCGGGAAATTGCCGGCATACCTGTGCTGACCTTGTCGGAAACACCGCTGACGGGCATGAGCCTGTTCTTGAAGAACCTCGAGGACAGGGTGTTGGCGGCGCTGATCCTGCTGCTGGCATCGCCGGTGTTGCTGGCCGTTGCGCTGGCCATCAAGCTCGATAGCCGCGGCCCGGTTTTCTTCCGTCAGGAGCGCACCGGCTGGACGGGGGAAGCGTTCCGTATCTGGAAGTTCAGGAGCATGCATGTCCACCAGCCGGAAGATGGCGTGGTGAAGCAGGCGCAGAGGGATGACCCACGGCTGACCCGGGTCGGCGCCTTTATCCGCCGCACCAGCCTCGATGAACTGCCGCAGTTGTTCAATGTGCTGACCGGGGAGATGTCGCTGGTAGGGCCGCGGCCGCATGCGTTGCAGCATGACACGTTGTATTCGCAGGACATCGTCGACTACTTCGCTCGCCACAATATCAAGCCTGGCATGACCGGCCTGGCGCAGGTACGTGGGTTCAGGGGCGAAACCAGGGATATCGAGCAGATGATCCAGCGGGTGGACTCGGACATCGAGTACATCAACAACTGGTCGCTGTGGCTGGATTTCGTCATCCTGGTGCGCACGTTGAATGCGTTTACCGGCAAGCAGGCCTACTGACGCACAAATCTCGCAAGCGCTCTGCGCACCCTGTGGGAGCGGGTTTACCCGCGAAGAATCCAACGCGGTGCATGGCACCGGCTGCGCCGGTGTTCGCGGCTAAAGCCGCTCCCACAGGGTCCCTGCCAATTCAATGAGTCATTTGCAGCGTGCAAGCGCAATTGGCTGGCCTAGTCTTTGTTCAGCGGGTGCAACTCCCTGAACCCCCGCGCTTCCTCCACCAGCCAGTCATGCACCGCCCGCGCCCCCGGCTGGTTCAGCCCGCCCGGTGGGTAATGCACTACATAGCGCTTGTGATTGGCGATAGGCACCCCGAACGGCACGATCAGTGCGCCGCGCTCCAGTTCGTCGTTGAGCAGCGTGCGTCGGGCGATCGCCACGCCAATGCCGGCAATCGCCGCCTCGATGGTCAGGTGGTTGCGGTTGAAGGTATGCCCGCGCCGCACATCCAGGCCGGCGGCGCCGATGCCCTCCAGGTAGAACTCCCATTCGGCATATTCCGAACTGCCGCGCCAGGCCGTAATGTCGTGCAGCAGCGGGTAGTGCACAAGATCTGCCGGCCCGTGCAGCGGCGGGCGCCCGCGCAGCAAGGTGGGGGAGCACACGGGGAAGATCTGCTCGTCCAGCAGTGGTGTCGAGAGCATGCCGGGGTAGCTGCCATCGTTCAGGTCGATGGCCAGGTCGAAATCGCCCGGTGTCAACGCCTGGGCACTGTCTTCGGCCACCAGACGCAACTCGATGTCCGGGTAGCGTTGTTGAAAACGCGGAAGGCGAGGCGTGAGCCATTTGGCCAGGAACGACGGGATCGAGCGCAGGCGCAAGGTGCCGCGGATCTCACCTGCATCCAGGCGCAGCAGTTCGGCTTCGATGCTGCCGTAGGCTTCGGTCACCGTCTGTGCCAGGCGTTGCCCTTCGGCGCTCAGTTCCACACCACGTGCCCGACGCAGGAACAGCTGGTAGCCCAGGCGTTCCTCCAACTGGCGCATCTGTTGGCTGACGGCGCCCGGGGTAATGTGCAGCTCTTC
Organism: Pseudomonas sp. PNPG3; assembly: GCF_023093815.1. Classification (NCBI taxonomy): domain Bacteria; kingdom Pseudomonadati; phylum Pseudomonadota; class Gammaproteobacteria; order Pseudomonadales; family Pseudomonadaceae; genus Pseudomonas; species Pseudomonas sp. PNPG3. Next base: position 59,431 of record NZ_JALLKV010000014.1, on the reverse strand, counting down.
GGCACAGCGGGTGAAGGACAAGTGCCGGGCCGCACAGGCGAACACGTGTAGCCAGACGAACGTCTGGCCATTGAGTTGTCGTCGCATCGTTTAGTACCACTAAAGCCTTGCTTAGGAAGTTTCGTTGGTCATCCGTGAGCCAGCGCGGCAGTATCGCGCAAAATCGCAATATCGCTCAATTTCTCCAGATAACCGCGCTGCGGCTTCATACCCGGGCACGGTCAGGCATTAGCATGGCTATCAGTGTTTTCGACCTTTTCAAAATCGGCATCGGGCCGTCCAGTTCCCACACCGTCGGCCCGATGCGGGCGGCGGCTACCTTTGCCCAGGCCCTGCGCGAACAGGGGCTGCTGGCCCAGGCAAGCCGTGTCGAGGTGCGGTTGTACGGGTCGCTGTCGGCAACCGGGGTTGGCCATGCGACCGATCGCGCCTGCCTGCTCGGCCTGATGGGCCAGTGGCCGGACCGCATCGACCCGGCCACCATCGAGTCGCGCATTGGCCAGGTGATGCAGGAGCACTGCCTGATGCTCGATGGCAGCCACCCGCTGGCGTTCGAGTACAGCCGCGACATGCTGCTGCTCGACGAGAACCTGCCGTATCACCCCAATGCCATGAGCCTGGAAGCCATGGACGGGCAGGGCAGCCTGTTGCGCCAGACCTACTATTCGGTGGGCGGTGGTTTTATCGTCGAGCAAGCCGAGATCGACGCGCCAGCGCTCGAAGCGAACGCGGTGGTGCTGCCGTACGAGTTCGACAGCGCTGCGCAATTGCTGGCCTTGTGCAAGAGCCATGGCTTGAGTGTGGCGCAGCTGATGATGGCCAACGAATGCGCCTGGCGCCCTGAGGCCGAGGTACGCGAGGGCCTGCTGCGGATCTGGGGTGCCATGCGTGAATGCGTCGACAATGGCCTGCGTAATGAAGGCATCCTGCCGGGCGGGTTGCACGTCAAGCGCCGTGCGGCGCGGCTGCATCGCAGCCTGCAGGAGCTGGGCAAGCCCAACGTGATCGGCTCCACCCTCAGTGCCATGGAATGGGTCAACTTGTTCGCCCTTGCGGTGAATGAAGAGAATGCCGCCGGCGGGCGCATGGTCACAGCACCTACCAATGGTGCTGCCGGCATCATCCCGGCGGTGCTGCATTACTACATGAAGTTCAACCCGGGGGCGTGCGACGCGGACGTGGTGGACTTCCTGCTGGCGGCAGCGGCGGTCGGTATCCTGTGCAAGAAGAATGCGTCGATTTCCGGGGCCGAGGTTGGTTGCCAGGGCGAGGTAGGTTCGGCCTGTTCGATGGCCGCTGCCGGCCTTGCCCAGGTGCTGGGCGCTACGCCGCCGCAGCTGGAAAATGCCGCCGAGATTGCCCTGGAGCATAACCTTGGGCTGACCTGCGACCCTGTCGGCGGCTTGGTGCAGGTGCCGTGTATCGAGCGCAACGCGATTGCTGCGGTGAAAGCGATCAACGCCGTGCAGATGGCGTTGAGAGGGGATGGCGAGCACTTCATCTCGCTCGACCGGGTGATCCGCACCATGCGTGATACCGGGGCGGACATGCATGCCAACTACAAGGAGACTTCGCGCGGCGGCCTGGCCGTTGCCTTCGTCGAGTGCTGAGTCACCGCAACGGTCAGCGCGGTCTTGGGGGAGCGGCCTTGTGTCGCGAAAGGGCTGCGAAGCAGCCCCATTCATACGCCTGAGCTGAGATCCCGGGGCCGCTCTGCGGCCCTTTCGCGACACAAGGCCGCTCCCACAGGTTCCGTGTCCGGTCGGTATCAGCGGGCTTTCTGCTTCGCTTCCAGGAAGCTCGCGCGCATGTCCTTGGCCCAGCCATCCAGCACCGGCTTGACGTCATTCAGGGTCAGTTGCGTGGTCTTGTTCTCCAGATCCTGCCCCGTGCCCTTGCGCACGACCTGGGCCAGCACTTTCTGACTGGCACCATCGAGGAACGCAGCTTCCACGCCGACATCCACCTCTTGGTCACGGCCGCCCATGGCGGTGTTCACACCGGCTGAAATCAGCGCGATAGGGATGACCTCATAAGGCTTGAGACCCTCGTTGCTGGTGGACACCGCAGTGATGGCCGGGCGCACCACGATCACGCCCGGGCCGGGGCCCTTGGCCAGCGGTACCACGCTGCCCATTTCACGGCGCAGCGCTTCGTTGAAGTAGCGGGTGATTTCCTGCAGCGTCTGCGCCGAGATGACCGGCGTCGGCTGCGGCTTGGGGTAGAACTGGCTGGGCTCGATGAACACCTGGCTGTACTGGTTGACGTTGACCTTGGGGTCGATCCAGCGCATCACCGGGTCACCCGACGGGCTCTTGGCTTCCTGCAGCCGGCTGTAATCCTTGAGGAAGCCGGAGTAGTCCTTCGGGTCCACGCGATTGCTGGAGCAGGCGGCCATGGTTAGCAGTGCGGCGCACAACAGGGTAATGCGGGGCAATGATTTCATGATGAAGATGCATCCATGATAGGTCGGCCAGAACAACGCTAGCAGGTGCGGGGCAGTTGGCCAGTGGGTAGGTTCAATCGATTGTGAAATGGTAGAAAGTTGGAGGGGGTGGAAGGGTTTGTCTTGAGTTTTTCTGCGCCTGTGAGACCGAGCGCCGCAAAGCTCGTGGCGAACTCAACCCAGCACCTCCCGCAATCGATACCACAACATCCCCAGCGCCAGCAGCGGCGAGCGTAGTGCCTTGCCGCCGGGGAAGGTCAGGTGTGGCACGGCGCTGAACACGTCCAGCCCCTGGCTGTGGCCGAGCGCGATGCTTTCGGCCAGCAGTTTCGCTGTCCAGTGCGTCACGTTCAGCCCATGCCCGGAATAGCCCTGGGCGTAGTAAACATTGGGGTGCTGGCTGAGGCGCCCGACTTGGGGGAAGCGGTTGGCGGTGATGCCGATCATGCCGCCCCACTGGTAGTCGATACGCACGTTGGCCAGCTGCGGGAACACCTTCAGCACCTTGGGCCGCATGTAGGCGGCGATGTCCTTGGGGTCGCGACCGGAATAGTGGCAGGCGCCGCCGAACAGCAGGCGCCGGTCTGCCGTGAGGCGGTAGTAGTCCAGGCCGACTTTCTGGTCGCACAGCGCCATGTTCTGCGGGATCAGGCTGCTGGCCAGTGACTCGGGCAATGGTTCGGTAGCCACCACGTAGCTGCCGGCCGGCAGCACCTTGCCGCTCAGGCGTGGCTCCAGTTCATCGAGATGTGCGTTGCAGCCCAGCACCAGGCTGCCTGCCCGCACCTTGCCACGAGCCGTGTGCAGGGTCACGCGGGGGCCATGCTCGATGCGCAACACCGGACTCTGCTCGAAGATGCGTACGCCCAAGCCATGGGCGGCGCGGGCTTCGCCCTGGACCAGATCAAGCGGGTGCAGGTGGCCCGAGCCCATGTCTACCAGGCCGCCGGCGTATTGGTCGCTGGCAACGATTTCATGCAGCCGGTCGGCACTGACCAGGCGGGTTTCAGGGCGATAGCCGAGTGCGTCGAGATCGTCCTGTTCGTCCTTGAAGGCGGCGAACTGCGCAGGGGTGTTGGCCAGTTCGCAGAAGCCCCAGCGCAGGTCGCAGGCAATGCCGTACCGGGCGATGCGGCTGGCCACCAGCGCTACCGAATCGATGCCGGCTTGTTTCAGGTAGTGCACGCCGTCCTGGCCGACATGCCGGGCAAAGCCGTTGACGTCATGGCCGATGCCGCGAATCAGCTGGCCGCCGTTGCGGCCGCTGGCGCCCCAGCCGATGCGCCGGCCTTCAAGCAGCACCACCGAGAGCCCGCGCTCGGCCAGTTCCAGGGCGGTATTGACCCCGGTCAGCCCGCCGCCGACCACGCACACGTCGGCGCTCAGTTCGCCGTCCAGGCTGGGATAGGGCGCCGCATCGCGTGCCGTGGCGGCATAGTACGAAGCGGTGTGTTGGGTAGTGAAAGACATGGGCGTTCTCGACTCAGCGGTTGGACTTGATCTTGCTCCAGGAGCGAGTCATGACGCGCATGATCTTCGGGCTCGGCGTGCTGGAGATGTACAGCTTGTCCAGCACGTCCTGGGGTGGGTAGATCTCAGGGTTGTTTACCAGCGACGCGTCCATGTAGGCCTGGGCATCGGGGTTGGCGTTGGCATATCCGACCGTGGCGCTGACCTTGGCGATCACCTTGGGGTCGAGCAGGTAGTTGATGAACGCCAGGGCTTGTTCGGGGTTGTTGGCGTCCTTGGGGATGGCCAGCAGGTCGAACCACAGGTTGCTGCCTTCCTTGGGAATGCTGTAGGCGATCTTTACCCCGTTCTTCGCTTCCACGGCGCGGTTGGCGGCCTGGAACACGTCGCCGGAGTAGCCGAAGGCCACGCAGACATCGCCATTGGCCAGGTCGGAAACGTACTTGGAGGAGTGGAAGTAGGTGATATAGGGGCGCAGTTCGAGCAGGCGGGCTTCCGCCTTGGCGTAGTCGGCCGGTTTTTCGCTGCGCGGGTTAATGCCCAGGTAGTTGAGCACGGCCGGGAACAGTTCATCGGGCGAGTCCATGAACGCCACGCCGCATTGCTTGAGCTTTTTCAGGTTCTCGGGTTCGAACAGCACCGCCCATGAATCGATATGGTCGACGCCCAGGGCCGCCTTGACCTTGTCGATGTTGTAGCCGATGCCGTTGGTACCCCACAGGTAGGGTACGGCGTACTGGTTGCCCGGGTCGTTCTGTTCAAGTTGCTTGAGCAGCTTGGGGTCCAGGTGCTGCCAGTTCGGCAGCTTGCTGCGGTCCAGCGGCAGGAAGGCACCCGCCTGTGCCTGGCGTGCGAGGAAGTGGTTGGATGGCACCACTACGTCATAGCCGGTGCGCCCGGCCAGCAGCTTGCCTTCCAGTGTTTCGTTGGAGTCGAACACGTCATAGACCACCTTGATCCCGCTGCTGGCCTGGAAGTCGGCCACGGTGGTGTCACCGATGTAGTCGGTCCAGTTGTACACGCTGACCGAGGGAGTGGCCTGGGTAGTGGTGGCGAACAGCAGGGTGAATGCGGCGGGGATCAGGGCTTGCAGATGACGCATGGGGACACCTCGTTGGTATTGTTCTTCGAGTTCGGTGCAAGGGCTCGTGCCCTGTGGGAGCGGGTTTACCCGCGAATACGTCGTTGAATGCACCACAGCATTCGCGGGTAAACCCGCTCCCACAGGTACCGCGAAAAGGTCAGACGCTCAGCATCAGGAATTCACGCTCCCACGAACTGATAACCCGCTTGTAGTTCTCGTGCTCGGCACGCTTGACCGCCACATAACCCTGGACGAATTGCTTGCCCAGGTACTGCTGCACGGTCTCGCAGTCTTCCATGTGCTGCAGCGCGTCCTCGATGGTGATCGGCAGGCGCAGGTTGCGCCGTTCGTAGGCACGGCCCTGCACAGGTGCGCTGGGCTCGATGCGCTCGACCATGCCCAGGTAGCCGCACAGAAGGCTGGCGGCGATGGCCAGGTACGGGTTGGCGTCGGCGCCCGGCAGGCGGTTTTCCACGCGCATTGCCTCGGGGCTTGAGGTGGGTACGCGCAGCCCGGCGGTACGGTTTTCCTCACCCCACTCGACGTTCACTGGTGCCGAGGTGTCCGGCAGGAAGCGGCGGAACGAGTTGACGTTGGGCGCGAACATCGGCAGCAGCTTGGGGATGTACTTCTGCAAACCGCCGATGTGGTACAGGAACAGCTGGCTCATGCTGCCGTCTTCATTGGCAAAGATCGGCTTGCCGGTGGCGATGTCGACCACGCTCTGGTGCAGGTGCATGGCACTGCCGGGCTCATCGGTGATCGGCTTGGCCATGAAGGTGGCGGCCACGTTGTGCTTGAGCGCGGCTTCACGCATGGTGCGCTTGAACACGGTGATCTGGTCGGCCAGGTCCAGGGCGTCGCCATGGCGGAAGTTGATCTCCATCTGCGCCGGGCCGTCTTCATGGATCAGTGTGTCCAGGTCCAGGCCCTGGATCTCGCACCAGTCGTAGACGTCTTCGAACAGCGGATCGAACTCGTTGGCGGCATCGATCGAGAACGACTGGCGGCCGCTTTCGGCACGGCCGGAACGCCCCAGCGGCACTTGCAGCGGCAAGTCCGGGTCTTCGCAGCGCTGGGTCAGGTAGAACTCCATCTCCGGTGCCACGATCGGCTGCCAGCCTTTGTCTGCATAAAGCTTGAGCACTTTCTTCAGCACGTTGCGCGGCGACAGTTCGATGGGGTTGCCTTGCTTGTCGAAGGTGTCGTGGATAACGATCGCGGTCGGCTCGATCGCCCACGGGATCTGGTACACGGCGCTCGGGTCTGGGCGGCAGACCATGTCGATGTCGGCGGCATCGAGCAGGTTGTAGTAGATGTCATCGTCGACATAGTCGCCGGTGACCGTCTGCAGCAGCACGCTCTCGGGCAGGCGCATGCCACGCTCGTGGAGAAACTTGGCGGTGGGTGCGATCTTGCCGCGGGCGATGCCGGTCAGGTCGCTGATCACGCATTCGACTTCGGTGATACGGTGTTCTTTCAGCCAGGCGGACAGCTGATCGAAGGGGGCGTTCATACAGACCTCTTGGTTGGGTTTTGGTGTGGGAGCAGGCGTGCCAGCGTAAACCGTTCCAGGGTTTCGAAGGCGTCCCGCTTCCCAGGTGACGCGCTGGAGACTATCTTGGTCGCAGCCCGCAAGGCTGATCTATCCACTTTCTCCGGCAATGAATGCACCAAAAGAGTGCGACTAGGACCGAGCGTGACAACCGCCAATGCCCTGCAAGTCCAGGCTTACCACACCACCGACGTAACCGAACAAGTACGTGCCACCCCTGGCTGGCAGCAGCAGTACCGGCAGATGTCGCCCGGGCATTTCAGCGGTGAGCTGCGTTGCCTGGGGCTGGACGGGGTGGAGGTGTACGAGGAGCGGCTGAACACCCGGGTGGAGCAGTTTTTCCGCGCGCCGAGCGGTTCGCTGGCGTTCTGCTTCGACCGCAGCGAGAACAGCCTGTACCTGCTGAACGAACAGAGCCGGAACATCTGGATCACGCCAGAGAACTACCAGGAAGTGGCGGTCGTGTTCGACCAGGCCTTCCTGGCCCGCCATGGGCTTGACCCGCAACGCCTGGAAGGGTTGTTCATGGTGCCGCTGGGCAGCGGGCAGAACGCTCTGTTCGGCAGCTGGCTGAGCGCGACATTGACCCGCCTGGGCCAGGCGGATTGCCCGCTGCAGGGGCAGGCCCTGGCGGAGCAGCTGCTGGAGGACTGCCTGTTCATCCTCGACAACGCCTGCCAGCGACTGCAGGGCGTGGCGTTGGGCCGGCGTGACGAGGAACGGGCGATCATGCGCCGGGTAAGCGAATGGGCGGCCGACTGCCCGGAGGAGACGCTGAACCTGGTGGAGCTGGCGGATGCTGCCGGGGTTTCTTTGCGTCAGTTGCAACAGGCCTTCAAAGCGTTTACCGGAATGCCGCCGGCGCACTGGTTGCGCCTGCGCCGGCTGAACGGTGCGCGGCGCGATCTGTTGCGTGGCGATGGTGTGACCGTGGCCGAGGTGGCGATGCGTTGGTCGTTCTGGCATTTGGGAAGGTTTTCAGAGAGTTACCGGCAGTTGTTCAAGGAGTTTCCCAGCGAGACCTTGAAGCGGGGCAGGGGCTGAATTTGGTGGTGTAGCTTGGTGGTATAGCTGCTCTTACAGGATTACCTCAGTGCCAGGCATGTGAGGTCCCTGTGGGAGCGGGTTCACCCGCGAAGAGGCAGGCCCAGGCAATACACAACCCAGCATTCCACAGCAAAAATTGCTATCGTGCCGCCCTGATTCCACCCGAGGTGCCGATGTTCTACCTGCCTTTGCCCAGCGACCAGGCCGACCGCCTCGCCAGCGAGCCCACCACCGACTTCTTCACCACCGCCAGCGTGCTCGACGCCGCCGCTGTGCTGTTCGTGCAGAACCTGCCGCGCCAGCCCGCCACCGCCTCGGCGGATGCGCAGGAACGCCGCTTTGCCGAAATCGTGCGCATTGCCAACGAGGTCGAAAGCGCCGCACCGGGGCGCTTCCAGGGCCAGGTGGCGCAGCACTTCGATCGCGAAGCCTTCGCCATGGGCCTGGGCATGCTGGGCGAAAACGGGATTGCACTGCTATCGACCGAGGTGGAGTACCAGGCCGAGGAGTTGCTGGACGCCGAGGGCCAGTGGAATTTCCAGTTCGCCGACAGCTACCGCCAGCGGGCAACACCGCTGCACCCGGTGTATCTGCCTTCCCTTGCCAGCGACCTGATGCTCAGCGACCAACAGAACCGCCTGCTGCGCGAATTCCTCAGTGGTATCGATGAGTCGGTGGCGGTGCAGGGCTTTGCCGGCACCGGCAAGACCTTCCTGATTCACCAGTTCGCCCGCCTGCTCGAGCCCCAGCGCACGCTGTTGCTGGCCTTGACCGAAGGCCAGCTGCGCGCCCTGCAGGCGCGGGTCAAGGACGCCGCCGCCTACACCGCGCTGACCTTCGGCCAGCTGGCCGACGAGCTGCTCAACCGCGACCTCACCAGCAACGGCTGGCGCCTGCGCGACCCGTATCGCACCAAGCTTTCGTGGCGCCCGCAGGATGCGCAGGTGGTACGTTGGCTGGCCATTCCCGACATCGGCCCGCTTGCCGCGCGTGATGTGGTTGCCTTGTGCATCCGCGCGGTACGCACGTTCTGCCATAGCGCCGATACCCAGCTGCAGTTGCAGCACCTGCCGTGGGCCGGGCCGGGTACCACGCCGCTGGACCAGGAAGTGTTGCTGGAAAAGGCACGCCTGTACTGGCAGGAGCTGATTCGCCCGTCGGCACGGGAGATCCAGTTGCCGGTGCGCGATTACCATCGGGTCAAACTGCTGTCGCTGACCGGTCATGTGATCGACAGCCGCTACACCCATGTCATCGTCGACGAGGCCCACGAGCTGTCGGCACCGATGCTTGCCGTGCTCGACCGCAGCCCGCAGTCGATCATTGCCCTGGGTGACGAGCTGCAGAACCTCAACGGCCTCAGCGCGCACCATGGCGGCTTTATCCGCCAGCGTTACATCGACCATTCACTGCGGGCCGGGCCGGCGATGGACAACGTGCTGAACCCGCTGATCAATGCCCACCCGGCGGCGATCCAGGCGGCCTTCAGTGGCAGCGCCGAGCACTACACCCGGGTCAGCTTTTTCGATGCGGTAACGGTGCCGGAACAGCCTACGGCGCTGATCGTCGACGATGAATGGGGCCTGTTTGGCTGGTTCCAGCGCCTGACCCACCAGGGCGTGCCGTTCGTGCTGCTGAAAAGCGCGCGCAAGGACTTCGAGCTGTTCGTTGAAGACTGCATCGAGTTGTACCGCCATGGCACCCGGCCGCGGCACCCGATGCTGTTCCGCTATGCCAGCTGGCAGGCGCTGGAGCAGGACAAGGGTGATGACAAGGCGTTCGTCGCCGTGGCCAACATGCTGCGCAAGGGCTACACGCCAGAGCACTTTGCCAGGGCCAAGAGCCGTTACCGTTGGGACAAGGCGCCCAAGCTGTTCCTGGGGCGGGTGCGCGATGTGAAGAACATGGAGTTCGCCCGGGTGATGGTGTCGCCGGAGCTGATGGTAGCGCCGCAGGTAGCGGGGAACCGCAATGAACGGGCGCGGATGCTGGCGGGGTTGTATACCGCCTGTTCGCGGGCCCGGCATGAACTGATCGTGCCGGGGGGGATGCTGGACTGGGTCAAGGACCAGATTCGGGATTGAGGCCCCTCGGGCTGCTTTTTCAGCCCTTCAAAGTCCCTGTGGGAGATTGCCCAGCCCTTTGGGCCGCGCTGTCGCACAGATAACTGAATTCGCAAGCGATCCTCGTACCCTGTGGGAGCGGCTTTAGCCGCGAAGAATCCAACGCGGTGCATGGCACCGGCTGCGCCGGTGTTCGCGGCTAAAGCCGCTCCCACAGGGTCCCTGCTAATTCAATGAGTTATATGCAGTTCTATGAGAGCGGGTTCATACGCGAACACCGGCGAAGCCGGTGCCGGGCACCGTGTCGCCTGATTCGCGGGTAAACCCGCTCCCACAGGGCCGCAAAGCGGCCCCTGTTACGCTGGATCAGTTACGGTCCAGCCACACAGTCTGGGCATTGGTGAACTCACGCACACCAAAGTGCGACAGTTCACGCCCGAAGCCGCTCTTCTTCACCCCGCCAAACGCCACGCGGGGGTCGGAAGCGCAATAGCCGTTGATGAACACGCCGCCGGTATCCAGCGCCGCGGTCATGCGTTCGGCCAGCGCGTAGTCGGCGGTGTAGATGGTCGAGGCCAGGCCGAATTCGCTGTCGTTGGCCAGCTCCACCGCATGCTCCGCATCACGTGCGCTGATGATCGCAGCCACCGGCCCGAACAGTTCCTGCTTGAACGCAGTCATCTGCGGGGTGACGTTGGCGAACACGGTCGGCGCGTAGAAGTTGGCCACGCCATCGACCTTGTGGCCGCCCAGCAGCAGGGTGGCGCCTTCGGCGATGGTCGCCTGGACCTGGCCATCCAGCTCGTCGCGCAGGTCGTAACGGGCCATAGGGCCGATGTAGGTACCTTCTTCCAGCGGGTTGCCGACCTTCAGCTCGCGAGTGGCCTCGACGAACTTGCGGGTGAATTCGTCAACGATGCTTTCCTCGACGATCAGGCGCTTGGCGGCAGCGCAGACCTGGCCGGTGTTCTGGTAACGGCCGACCACCGCAGCCTTGACGGCGGCATCCAGGTCCGCGTCGGCCAGCACGATGAACGGGTCGGAACCGCCCAGCTCCAGCACGCACTTCTTCAGCGCCGCGCCGGCTTGCGCACCAATCGCCATGCCGGCACGCACGCTGCCGGTCAGGGTCACCGCGGCGATGCGTGGGTCGTTGATGGCGCGAGTGACACCGTCCGGCGTCACGTTGAGCACTTCGAACACGCCTTCCGGCAGGCCGGCATCCTTGAACAGCTCGCCCAGCAGGTAGGCGCTGCCCATCACGTTCGGCGCGTGCTTGAGTACGTAGGTATTGCCGGCCAGGATTGCCGGCACGGCGCCACGCAGTACCTGCCAGACCGGGAAGTTCCAAGGCATCACCGCCAGGATCGGGCCCAGCGGGCGGTATTCGATGCGGGCTTTCTCGACCTGGGTCGGCTCGGGGGAGAGCATGGCCGGGCCGTGTTCGGCGTACCAGCGGCACAGGCCGACGCACTTGCTGACTTCACCACGGGCCTGGGCGACAGGCTTGCCGATTTCGCGGCTGATCATTTGCGCGAAGGCTTCGGCCTTGGTTTCGAGGGTGCTGGCCAAGGCAAGCAGGTACTCGCTGCGCTGACCCAGCGACACCTGGCGCCACTGGCGGTAGCCAAGCTTGGCGCGTTGCAGCGCCGCTTCCAGTGCGGCGTCGGTGTCGAACGGGTAGGCGCCGATCTGCTCGCCGCTGTACGGGTCGAGGGAGATGGCGTGGGTCAGGCTGCTGATCGCACTCATGGCGGGACACTCTCGTTGTAATTGATCCGTGACGCCAGACTAGTGGGCTATGGCTTTAATGAAAACTGAATAATAATGAGCGAAACATTCACGTTTGGAGAATGGCTGTGGACCTGGTGCAACTCGAGATCTTCAAGGCCGTGGCAGAGCAGGGCAGCATCAGTGCCGCTGCGCAGCATATCCACCGGGTGCCGTCGAACCTGACCACGCGTATCAAGCAACTGGAGGAGGACTTGGGCGTGGAGCTTTTCATACGTGAAAAGAGCCGCCTGCGCCTTTCCCCCGCAGGCTGGAACTTCCTCGAGTACACCCGGCGCATCCTTGACCTGGTGCACGAGGCGCGGCTGACAGTGGCCGGTGAAGACCCGCAGGGCACTTTCGCCCTGGGGTCGCTGGAAAGCACGGCGGCGGTGCGCATTCCGGCCTTGCTGGCGGCCTATAACCAGCGTTACCCCAAGGTCGACCTGGACCTGTCCACCGGGCCTTCCGGGACCATGCTCGAAGGCGTGCTGTCGGGGCGCCTGGTGGCGGCGTTCGTCGACGGCCCGGTGCTGCACCCGACGCTGGAGGGCATGCCGGTGTTCGAGGAAGAAATGATGGTCATCGCGCCGCTCAACCACGCCCCGGTAACCCGCGCCCAGGACGTCAACGGCGAAAGCATCTACGCCTTCCGCGCCAACTGTTCATACCGGCATCACTTCGAGAACTGGTTCGTGCAGGACCAGGCGGTACCGGGCAAGATCCACGAAATGGAGTCGTACCACGGCATGCTGGCCTGCGTCAGCGCCGGCGCCGGCCTGGCCATGATGCCGCGCAGCATGCTCGACAACATGCCCGGTTGCAGCACCGTCAGTGCCTGGCCGATGTCGGAGGACTTCCGTTACCTCAAAACCTGGCTGGTGTGGCGCCGGGGCACGGTATCGCGCAGTTTGAGCATGTTCGTGAAACTGCTCGAGGAAGGGCGCGCAACCTGATGTTCCAGCGCAACATCCATACCATTGATGCAAATTTCATCAAGACGACCATGCATCAGCACGAACGCCGTTACGCCCGAAGGATCTGATAATAGGTAAGCCATCCTCGAAAGGAGGGTCGTATCATGCGTAACCATCACTATGCCCTCGGCGCGGCGCTGCTGATCGCTCTGGCGCTGCCATGGACCCTGGCGGCCGCCTCCGACCACAATGCCCCCATCGACATGCAGGCCGTGCAACTGCAACAGCAGGAGCAGAACGGCGTCCGCTACCTGCAAGGCGGCATCGGCCAGGATGAAGCCAACGCCCTGCGCAAGACCCCGGGCTATGACCTGCACGTAGAACTCTCCACCGGCCCGGAAGGCAAGTTCCAGAGCGGTGCTACCGTCGACATCGAGAATGCACAGGGCCAGCCCGTGCTCAGTCTTACGGATGCCGGGCCGCTGCTGTATGTGCAGTTGCCTCCCGGCAAATACAAAGTGACTGGCAACGCCCAGGGTGAGACGGTGCAGCAATTGGTGACCGTGAATGGCAAGACCCCCACCACCGTGAACCTGAACTGGCGTTGATGGAAAAACGGGCAGGAGTACGGATGTGCTCCTGCCTGCTAAGGAGCACATCGCCATGAGCCTGGATCTTCAGCTGGAGATGTTGGACGAGCGGGGCTATGTTTTGCTCCCCGGTGTGCTCGAACCCTTGCGTATCGCCTTGCTGCGCTGCGCCATCGATGACCTCCAGCCCATCCACTGGGATTACCAAGGGCTGCTGGAACACTACAAGTGCGTGTTCAACCGCAACCCGCTGTGGTTACCCTTTCTCGACCTGCCGCCGCTGATTGCCCTGGCCGAAGCGGCATTGGGCGCCGACTGCCATGTGATCGGCCAGACTGCCTGGCGCAGCCACCCGGGCTACACCGGCATGGCCCTGCACCTGGACCATTTGCCCATGCAGTTGCCCGACTGGCTCAGCGAGCGCGGCGACTTCACCCAGCCCCCGCAGATCCTGACTGCGCAGCTGTACCTCAGCGATATCGACCATCACATCGGGCCGACCTGGATTGTGCCCGGCAGCCACCGCGCGGCACGGCCACCGCAGGCTGGCGAGCAACACTGGCAGGGCCGAGAGGCCCAGCCGGTGCTGTGCAAGGCCGGGGACGCGCTGGTGTTTCGCAGCGATGTCTGGCATAGCGGCGGGGCCAACTGCACCCAATCACGCCAGCGCGACATGCTGCAAGTGCACTATGGCCGGCGCATGGTCGCGCAGAAGTTTTCGCCATACCTGAACTGGCGTTTCAACCCGCAGGTACTGGAGGAAGCCACACCCAGGCAAAGGCGCCTGTTGGGCGAGCACGAAGAAGCGGAATACGACTGAGTGCTGCTGCTCGGCATGGCAGATGCTGGCGCAGGGTATTAGCCAATGGTGGCAATTCACTTTCAACTTTCTGTTTATCTGGACGATAATCAGAAAAGTATTACTTCCTGTGACCGGTCTGGATGTATCCGGTCACCACATAAGATCGAGGGGCCCAAGCCTCCGCTTGCCGTGTAGACCATCAGGAGAAGTCATTGATGAAAACCCGTCTAGCAGCTTCGCTGGCTGCTGCAGTGCTGGCCTTTGCCGGGGCGAATCTGGCCCAGGCAGCGCAGGTGAGCGGCGCCGTTGGCGCCACTGGCCAAGGTGACATGACCTACCGTATTGGCCTGTCGTTCGACTGGGACAAGAAATGGCTGGAAAGCAGCGCCGGTCATCTGACCGGATACTGGGATGCGGCCTACACCTATTGGGAAGGCGGTGAGGCCAGTGGTGCACACTCACTGTCGTTCAGCCCGGTATTCACCTACGAGTTCAGCGGTTTTACTTACACCCCGTATATCGAGGCCGGCATTGGTTTGGCGGCGTTTTCCAAGACCGACGTGGGCGACCAGCGCCTGGGCTCGTCGGTCAACTTCGAAGACCGCATCGGCTTCGGCCTGAAACTGCCGGGGGAGCAGAAGGTGGGGATCCGCGCGATGCATTACTCCAACGCGGGGCTCAAGCAGCCTAACGACGGCATCGAATCGTACTCGTTGTTCTACAGCAAAGGTTTCTGAGGCCGGGGGCCGCTTTGCGGCCCTTTCGCGACACAAGGCCGCTCCCACAGGTATGCGCGTAACTTCTGTGGGAGCGGCCTTGTGTCGCGAAAGGGCTGCGAAGCAGCCCCGGCAATTCAGAAGGTATACGAAACCCCAGCCTGCACCGTCCGCGGCGCACCCGGGTAGACGTAGTTGTTGAAAGCGCCTTCGTCATAGCCCTTGTTGAACACGTTCTTCACGTCCAGGTTCAGCCGCACGTGTTCGTTGACCTTGTAGAAGCTCAGCAGGTCCACCACGCTGTAGCGCTCCATGGTGTAGGTCGTAGCTGCCGTCTGACCGGCGCGATCATCCACGTACTTCACCCCAACCCCCAACCCCAGCCCCTTGGCCAGGCCATCCTGGAACTCGTAGGTGTTCAGCAGGCTGAAGCTGTTGCGCGGGATGTTGGCCAGGCGTGTGCCCTTGGGCAGGGTCGTATCCTGGGTCACTTCCGCGTCCACGTAGGCATAACCACCGATCACGCGCCACTCCGGCGTCAGGTTGCCGGCGATGTTGATGTCCAGGCCACGGCTGCGCACTTCGCCGGCCGCAATACTGTAGGTACCGGTGGGGTCGTTCGGGTCGCGCGCCAGGACGTTCTCCTTGACGATGTGATAGATCGCCGCGTCGATGCTCAGCTGGCGGTCGAGTGCCTCCCATTTCACACCCAGTTCGTAGGACTTGCCTTTCTCCGGGTCGAAGCCTCCGCCTCCGCTTGGCGTGCCGGTGTTGGGCTTGAACGAGCGCGCGGTGTTGGCATAGACCGCAACCGTATCGGTCAGGTCGTAGATCAGGCCGAAGCGTGGGGTGACGCCGTTTTCGCCCTTGCTGAAGTCGCGGTTGGTCGGCAGCTTGTCGTCGTAATCGTGCTCGAAGCGCTCGAAGCGCACACCCGCCAGCGCCTTCAGTCGCTCGGTCAGGGCCACTTGGTCCTGGATGAATGCCGCCCAGGTCTTCAGGTTTTCCTTGTCATGGGTGGTGGTGCGGGTCAGGGCAGGGCGTGGCTGGCCCAGTACCGGGTCGAAGATGTCAATCGGGTACTTATCGGCACCGCTGGCCGAGCGCTGGATGATCGAGTTGTAGTCGTAGTCTTCGTACTCGATGCCCGTCAGCAGTGTATGAGCGTAGCCGCCGGTGTCGAAGTGGCCGGTGAGGTTGAGCTGGTAGTCGCGGTCGGTCCACTCCAGTTTGCGGTAGTTGAAGTTGCGCCCCAGCGTGCGACCGTCAGCCTGCAATGCGTTGGCCTCCACGGCGTTGCCCTTGAGCGAGCCGTCGAGCCACTGCATGCCACCGCCCAGCGTCCAGTTGTCGTTGAGCAGGTGCTCGAAACGCAACTGGACCATGTTGTTGTCGTTGTGCAGCAGGTTGTCGCTGCCCTTTTCCCAGATGTTGGTGTCGCGCGAAGCTGTGCCGAGCTGGCCGGGCAGGCGGGTCAGGCCACGGTCCAGCGGGTGGTTGTTGCGCATGAAGTCGCCCTCGAAGACGATCTTCGTGCTGTCGTTGACCTGCCAGCTGACTACAGGCGCCACGTCATAGCGCTCGCTTTCCACATCGTCACGGAAGCTTTCGCCGCCTTCACCCAGCAGGTTCAGGCGGTAGGCCAGCGAGCCGTCCTGGTTCAGCGGCCCGGTGGCGTCCAGGGTAGCGCGGTGCATGCCCTGGTCATCGAACTGGCTTCCCAGGGTGACTTTCGACTCTGGCAGCGGCTGCTTGCTGACCACGTTGAAGGTGCCGCCTGGGTCGCCACGGCCGTACAGGCTGCTGGCCGGGCCACGGATCACTTCCAGGCGTTCGACGGTGTTGGCGTCGGGGGCGTTGGGGTAGCCGCGGTTGATCGGGAAACCGTTGCGGTAGAACTCGCCGGTGGTGAAGCCACGCACGGTGAAGGTGGTCAGGCCCTGGCCGCCGAAGTTGTTGGCGCGGCCGACGCCGCCGGCGTAGTCCAGGCCGTCCTGCAGACGCGTGGCGCCTGTGTCTTCCAGTACATCCTTGGGCACCACGCTGACCGATTGCGGGGTTTCGTGCAGGGCAGTGTCGGTGCGAGTGGCGCTGGCCGAGCGGGTAGCCTTGTAGCCCTCGACCGGGCCATCGGCACGTTCGCTGTCGGCGCTGCTGGTGATGTTCAGGGCCTGGAGTTCGATCTGGGTGGGTTCGCTGAGCGGTTCAGGCTCGGCAAAGGCCAGCGGAGAGACAGCATGAAGCACACAAAGCGAAACGAACGTGCGACGCATCGACGGTACGATCCTGGAGTAGGGCGCTGAGGGTAGGGTGGGCAAGCGCCGAGAAACTACTACGAATCATTATCAAATGCATTCTTTTTATGTGGCACTGGTGTACCAGATTCCAAGGGTAGAATCCGTGTTGGCTTCTTCGCGGGTAAACCCGCTCCCACAGGGGTTTCACCAAGCCTGAGGTCAGTGGAATTCCTGTGGGAGCGGGTTTACCCGCGAAGAGGCCGGTGCAGGTATACCAGCACTCACCGAACCGCCTTGATCGCCAACACATTGCACAGCGGATGTTCCAGCACATGCGCCGTGGTCCCGCCCAGGAACGTCTGCATGGCATCATGCCGGTGGCTGCCCATCACGATCACATCCGCCCGGCTGTGGCCGACGAACTGGGCAATCGCCTTGATCGCGGCCCCTTCCAGAAAGTGCCTGCGCTCCAGCGGGATCTGGTGGTGGTCGCCCAGCCGGTTGAACGCCGCCCGCTGCGCGGTGCGCACGCTGACATCGAAGCCGGGCATGGTCACCGTGCCAGCGCCGAAGTCGGCAATGTGTGTCTTGGCCGCGTCGCACACATGCAGCAGGTGCAGTTCGGCATTGCACTGCAGGGCCAGGGCATGGGCGCAGCGGATCACCTGCTCATCCAGATGCTCGCCTGCGCCATGGCTGTTCAGGTCCACCGCGGCGGCAATCTGCCGGGGCAGGGGCAGGCGGATATCGCTGACTAGGTGCACGGCGACCGGGCTGTCCTTCAGCAACTGCCAGTCCAGTGGCGTTACCAGCAGGCGCTTGAGCACCGGTTCGTGCTGCACATCCTTGATCAGCAGGTCGCAGCCCAGGCGCTCGACCCGTTCCAGCACACTGCTCAGCGGGTCGCGGGTCAGCAGCAGTTCGGTAGATACATCCAGGCCGGCGTTGGCAAGTTGCTCGGCTTCGTCCGCCAGCCATTGGCGGTTGTCACTGAGCAGCCGTTCCCGCTCGCGGCTATCGCTCATCAAACCGAAGGTGTCGACATCGTCGACGAACACGTTGATATCCAGCAACGCACCGCTGGATTCCGCCAGCGCCGCAGCGCGTTGCAGCGCTGGCGTGTGGCGCATCTGCGGGCCGAGCATGACGAACAGACGCTTGAACTGGCTCATCTCACACCTCCACGTGTGGCAGCCCCCCGGTGATCTGGTCTTGTTCAGTCTAGACCGCGCAGGGCGCATGAGCAGCCTGGTGGAGGCTGGCGCGGCACGGCGTGTCGGGTATGATGCGGGCCCCATCATTTTCACGAGGCCCGCCCCATGTCCCTGAGTGCTGAACAGATCGGCGAATTCCGCGCCTTTGCCGAGCAGCTGGCCGATGCCGCTGCCGTGGCGATCAAGCCATACTTTCGCGCCAGCCTGGACGTCGAGGACAAGGGTGGGCGCCTGTACGACCCGGTGACCGTGGCCGACAAGGCAGCCGAGGATGCCATGCGCGAGCTGATCCAGGCCCGCTATCCCGACCACGGCATCCTCGGTGAAGAAGCCGGCGTGGCAGTCGGCAGCAGCCCGCTGACCTGGGTGCTCGACCCGATCGACGGCACCCGCGCCTTCATCACCGGCCTGCCGCTGTGGGGCACGCTGATTGCGCTGAACGACGGCACCCGCCCGGTGGTCGGGGTGATGAACCAGCCGTTCACCGGCGAACGCTTTGTCGGAACGCCGGAAGGCGCCTGGCACAGCGGTGCGCCGTTGAAGACCCGTGCCTGTGCCGACCTGGCCTCGGCCACGTTGATGTGCACCACGCCGGACATGTTCGATACCGCCGCGCGCAAGGCTGCGTTCGAGGCCGTTGCCGGCAAGGCGCGCCTGATGCGTTACGGTGGCGATTGCTATGCCTATTGCATGCTGGCTTCCGGGTTCGTCGACGTGATTGTCGAGGCGAGCCTGCAGCCATATGACGTGCAGGCGCTGATGCCGATCATCGAAGGGGCGGGCGGGGTGATCACGGCGTGGGATGGCAGCAGCGCACAGAATGGCGGGTGCGTGGTGGCCTGTGGCGACCCGGCGCTGCATGCGCAGGTGGTGGAGATGTTGCGTCACGCCATGTGATTCATGTGTTGCCTGGGCCGGCCTCTTCGCGGGTAAACCCGCTCCCACAGGTACTGCGCAGTATTCAAGATATGTGGTGATCTTGTGGGAGCGGGTTTACCCGCGAAGAGGCCGGCGCAGGTATCCAAAACCCCCGATCACCGCACTTTTTCCAATTTCCGGGCTCTATGCATGGCCAGGCCACACTGATCCACGGTGCGGCCGCCGAATATCGACCCGGTGCCGATGGTTGCAAGCAAGCCAAAATTCTTCCCCCGCCTGCTAATGGCAGGCGCCCTCACATGCCTGTGCGCCTGCACCCAACAGCAGGGCCGCGACGTGCTCGAGCAGTTCGGCAACGGCAAGCCCAGCGAACTGTTCCAGACCAGCGTCGACCGCCTGGCCACGCTGTCCATGCGCGACAACCTGCAGAGCTTGTACCTGCTGATGAACAAGCTGTACCTGCGCAACCCCAACCAGTGGAAGCTGTCCGGCTACGTTGACGCTGCCACTGCCGAGCGGCAGATCCGTATCGCCATCGAGCAACGCCAGCCTTTGCCACAACTAGGCAACCGTCGCGACCTGGCAGCCTTGAGCTACGCCCTGAGCCCCGAGTTTCGCGGTGACCGGGTCGGTGCGTTCATTTACGCCATCGGCAGCATGCTGATTACCGCGCACGGCGGCCGTACCGAGTTCTACATGACCGATACCATCGACCCGCTGTTCGTCAACAACGCGGCGCGCAATATCGAGAAGGCCACCTGGATGTTGAGCCAGCGGCAGGATGCCAATGGTGTGCTGCTGTTGTTCTCCAACGAAATCTCGGAAGAGGGCAGCAACCTGAGTTTTGCCGTGGAGTTCGGCAAGATCGTGGCACGGCTGGACTTGCTGGCGGAGTTGCTGGATGAGCGTTATCGACGAATTGGGTTGAATTATGCGCAAAGCCTGCTGTTGATGAACTTCCTGCCGGTGCAGTGAAGTGAGCGGTGCCGGGTTGCCTGAGCCGTTCGATAAACGAACACTGACCTGTCCTTACTGTTCGCTATCCGCCCATCCATCCCCAAGGTCGCATTGCCCAACCCCCGCCTTTTTGCTTAAGTGTGCCCATCCACCGGTTGTCGCCTGCCCCCGCGACTCGCAGCCGGCTCGATAGAATGACCGTGACGACCGCAACCACAGCCCGCCGGGCCGTAGGATGCGGCAACCAGAACAATAACGATCCGGGTAACCTTGCCTATGGAAAGCCGCCTGCTGAGCGAGCGCAGTAGCGTGTTTCATCACGCCGACCCTTATGCTGTGTCCGATTATGTCAACCAGCACGTAGGCCAGCATTGCATCGGTTTGTCCCGCACCACTCATCCGCAAGCCAGCCTCAGCCACCGCAAGTTCGCTGAGCTGGACCTGTGCCGCATCAGCTACGGCGGCAGCGTGCGCGTTACCTCGCCGGCACTGGAAACCATCTACCACCTGCAGGTGCTGCTAAACGGCAACTGCCTGTGGCGTGGGCACAAGCGCGAGCATCACCTGGTGCCGGGCGAGCTGTTGCTGATCAACCCCGACGACCCGGTCGACCTGACCTACTCGGAAGACTGCGAAAAATTCATCCTCAAGGTGCCGACCCGGCTACTGGACTCGATCTGCGACGAACAGCGCTGGCACCGACCCGAGGGCGGGGTGCGGTTCTTGCGCAACCATTACCGGCTGGACGAGCTGGACGGGTTCGTCAACCTGCTGGCCATGGTCTGCCAGGAAGCAGAGGTGAGCGATTCGCTGCCCAGGGTGCAGGGCCACTACAGCCAGATCGTCGCCAGCAAGCTGCTGACCCTGATGAGTACCAATATCCGTCGCGAATGCCTGAGCGGGCCGCAAGCGGGGCTTGAGCGCATTCTTGACTACATCGAGCGCAACCTGAAGCTGGAGTTGTCGGCTGAGGTACTGGCAGAGCAGGCCTGCATGAGCTTGCGCTCGTTGTATGCGTTGTTTGACCAGCACTTGGGCATCACGCCAAAGCATTACGTGCGCCAGCGTAAGCTGGAGCGGGTGCATGCGTGCCTGAGCGACCCGACTTGTGGCGTACGTAGTGTGACCGAGCTGGCCCTGGATTACGGATTCCTGCATCTGGGGCGGTTCTCGGAGGTGTACCGGCAGCAGTTTGGTGAGCTGCCTTCGCAGACGTTCAAGCGGCGCGAATGATAGCGTTTGGTCATCGGACCTAGCATTTTTGCCAGTTGCGAGTGCTTTGAGCCCACACCACGATTTACTCTTTACCGGTAAGTGGTGGCAATCATGGCGAAGTTACAGCAACAATTGTATTTCTATTCTGCGGAAGGCCTTACGCTTGTCAAACATAGCAGTTCGGGGGAGGCGGCCTTAATGCGTGCTACGGGGCGTGTATTGGCTCAGCGGGATGGTCATCAGGTCGCATTGTACGGGACAGATATACTAGGGTCGATAGCACAATATCTGGAAGGCGGCGAGCTGTGTTCCTTGTAGTACACACTGTATGGGTATGATAGTGACAAGTTATGCGCTTCTGTATTGCGATTTAACAGCCAGCGGAAAGACCGACCAATCGAAGGCTATCATTTAGGAAACGGTCATCGTACGTATAGCCCCATCTGCATGCGGTTCAATTCTCCTGACACACTTAGCCCACATGATGAGGGAGGGCTGAACGCCTACAGCTATTGTGGGGGCGATCCCATTAATCGGAGTGACCCCAGTGGTCGGTCGTGGATAGGTAGCCGCTTCCTCAGAGCATTGTCTCCCCGAAGGAATCGTGGCTCAAAAATTCCTGTACTGGTAGAACTTCGCCCCCTGCAAAAACGCCGATCGCTGGACCAAAATTTTTTAAATGCATCCATGGATAAGAAGTTAAAACAACATAACCAACGGATTTCTGAAACAAAACCAGAGGTCGAAATTAGAGGCTTTATAACTGAGCAATATGGGCGAAAGTTTGGTTATACGGTCCACAGGCTTAGTGAGGGTCTGCCCGTGATGGATCCAAACTTGGATTTGAATATCGCAGCTGTGAGCAGGCACGCCGCGGTTTATCGCAGAAGAGTCCAGGAGAATCCGTCCGAGCTTAATATTAAAATGGCCACTAAGCTTGCTGAAGCTGATAAGTATCTTCAATCGCTACAGAAGCAAATTCGAAGCTGACCCTGGCCGTCAATGCTAGCTTTTGCAAAGTCACGGCAAATTTGTGCAAACTGGATAACGCTCTGCACAATCCGGATAGTCCCCCGCCAGCCGTCTCCCTAACCTGACCAGGTCTAAACAATAACAAGGGAGACCCTGGCCATGTCCCTGGGATTCGACTACCTCAATGCCTTGCTCGAGGACGACCGTGAAAAGGGCATCTACCGCTGCAAGCGCGAGATGTTCACCGACCCACGCCTGTTCGACCTGGAGATGAAACACATCTTCGAGGGCAACTGGATCTACCTGGCCCATGAAAGCCAGATACCCGAGAAAAACGACTTCCTCACCCTGACCATGGGGCGCCAGCCGATTTTCATCGCGCGCAACAAGGACGGTGAACTCAATGCCTTCCTCAACGCCTGCAGCCACCGCGGCGCCATGCTCTGTCGGCACAAGCGCGGCAACCGCTCCAGCTACACCTGCCCGTTCCACGGCTGGACCTTCAACAACAGCGGCAAGCTGCTCAAGGTCAAAGACCCAAGCAACGCCGGCTACCCCGCCAGCTTCAACTGCGACGGCTCCCACGACCTGACCAAGGTGGCACGCTTCGAGTCGTACCGTGGCTTCCTGTTCGGCAGCCTGAAGGCCGACGTCAAGCCGTTGGTCGAGCACCTGGGCGAGTCGGCCAAGATCATCGACATGATCGTCGACCAGTCGCCGGAAGGCCTGGAAGTGCTGCGCGGCGCCAGTTCGTACATCTACGAAGGCAACTGGAAGCTCACCGCCGAGAACGGCGCCGACGGCTACCACGTCAGCTCCGTGCACTGGAACTATGCCGCCACCCAGAACCAGCGCAAGCAGCGCGAGGCGGGTGACGAGATCAAGACCATGAGCGCTGGCGCCTGGGCCAAGCAGGGCGGGGGCTTCTACTCCTTCGACCACGGCCACCTGCTGCTGTGGACCCGCTGGGCCAACCCCGAGGACCGCCCGGCCTACGAGCGCCGCGACCAACTGGCCGCCGACTTCGGCCAGGCCCGTGCCGACTGGATGATCGAGAACTCGCGCAACCTGTGCCTGTACCCGAACGTGTACCTGATGGACCAGTTCAGCTCGCAGATCCGCATCGCCCGGCCGATTTCGGTGAACAAGACCGAAATCACCATCTACTGCATCGCACCGAAAGGCGAGAGCGCCGATGCCCGCGCCAAGCGCATTCGCCAGTACGAAGACTTCTTCAACGTCAGCGGCATGGCCACCCCCGACGACCTGGAAGAGTTCCGCTCGTGCCAGACCGGCTACGGCGGCGGTACCGGCTGGAATGACATGTCCCGCGGCGCTGAACACTGGGTGGAAGGCGCCGACGAGGCGGCCCGGGAAATCGAACTCAAGCCGCTGCTGTCGGGCGTACGCACCGAGGACGAAGGCCTGTTCGTGCTGCAGCACAAGTACTGGCAGGAAACCATGATCCAGGCCTTGAAGGATGAACAGCAACTGATCCCCGTGGAGGCCGTGCAATGAGCCTGTATGCAACCGTGCGCGACTTCCTTTTCCGCGAAGCGCGTTACCTGGATGACGCCCAGTGGGATCAGTGGCTGGAAATGTACGCCAGCGATTGCACCTTCTGGATGCCGAGCTGGGACGATGACGACACCCTCACCGAAGACCCACAAAGCGAAATCTCGCTGATCTGGTACGGCAACCGAGGCGGCCTGGAAGACCGGGTGTTCCGCATCAAGACCGAGCGCTCCAGTGCGACCGTGCCCGACACCCGCACCTCGCACAACATCAGCAACATCGAGATCGTCGAGCAGGGCGAGGGCAGCTGCCAGGTGCGCTTCAACTGGCACACCCTGAGCTTCCGCTACAAGACCACCGACAGTTACTTCGGCACCAGCTTCTACACCCTCGACCTGCGCGGCGAGCAGCCGCTGATCAAGGCCAAGAAAGTGGTGCTGAAGAACGACTACGTTCGCCAGGTCATCGACATCTACCACATCTGATCCAGGGTTTTGCGAGCACTGCCCGGTGCGTCCTGCGACGTGCCGTGGCCCGGCTCGCCCGCGAGGTGCAACATGAGCTACCAGATCGCACTGAATTTCGAAGACGGGGTTACCCGCTTCATCGAGGCCACCGGCCATGAAACCGTGGCCGACGCCGCCTACCGCCAGGGCATCAACATCCCGCTGGACTGCCGCGACGGCGCCTGCGGTACCTGCAAGTGCAAGGCCGAGTCCGGCCGCTACGACCTGGGCGACAACTTCATCGAAGATGCCCTGAGCGAAGATGAAATCGCCGAAGGTTACGTACTGACCTGCCAGATGCGCGCCGAGAGCGACTGCGTCATCCGCATCCCGGCCTCGTCGCAGCTGTGCAAGACCGAACAGGCCAGTTTCGAGGCCGCCATCAGTGATGTCCGCCAACTGTCGGCCAGCACCATTGCCCTGTCGATCAAGGGTGAATCCCTCAGCCGCCTGGCCTTCCTGCCGGGGCAATATGTCAACCTCAAGGTGCCGGGCAGCGAGCAGAGCCGAGCCTATTCGTTCAGCTCGCTGCAGAAGGACGGCGAGGTCAGCTTCCTGATCCGCAACGTGCCGGGTGGGTTGATGAGCAGTTTCCTGACCAACCTGGCCAAGGCCGGCGACAGCATGACCCTGGCCGGGCCGCTGGGCAGCTTCTACCTGCGGCCGATCCAGCGCCCGCTGTTGCTGCTGGCCGGTGGTACCGGCCTGGCGCCGTTCACGGCGATGCTGGAGAAGATCGCCGAGCAGGGCAGCGAGCACCCACTGCACCTGATCTACGGCGTGACCAACGACTTCGACCTGGTCGAACTCGACCGCCTGCAGGCGCTGGCGGCGCGCATCCCCAACTTCACCTTCAGTGCCTGCGTGGCCAACCCCGACAGCCAGTACCCGCAGAAGGGCTACGTGACCCAGCACATCGAACCGCGCCACCTCAACGATGGCGATGTGGATGTGTACCTGTGCGGCCCGCCACCGATGGTCGAGGCGGTGAGCCAGTACGTGCGCGAGCAGGGCATTACACCGGCGAACTTCTATTACGAGAAGTTCGCGGCGGCGGCCTGATTCCCTTCATCCGAACATAACACCGCTTCTGTGGGAGCGGGTTCACCCGCGAAGAGGCCGGCAGGTACAGCGGTTTTGTCTTGTCGGACGCATTCGCGGGTAAACCCGCTCCCACAGGGACCGCGGGCTAGCGGAGATTTGCATATGAACAACCGATTCCAAGGCAAGGTCGCCCTGGTCACCGGTGCCGCCCAGGGCATCGGCCGTGGCGTGTGCTGGCGGCTCAAGGCCGAAGGCGCGCAAGTGATTGCGGTAGACCGCTCCGAACTGGTTCACGAACTGGCCAGCGAGGGCATGCTCACCCTCACCGCCGACCTGGAACAATATGGTGACTGCGCCAGGGTCATGGCCAACGCGGTTGAAGCGTTCGGCCGCCTCGACATCCTGGTCAACAACGTTGGCGGCACCATCTGGGCCAAGCCCTTCGAACACTACGAAGTGGACCAGATCGAAGCCGAAGTACGCCGTTCGCTGTTCCCCACCCTGTGGTGCTGCCATGCCGCACTGCCATACATGCTCGAACGTGGCAGCGGCGCCATCGTCAACGTCTCGTCCATCGCCACCCGTGGCGTCAACCGCGTGCCCTACGGCGCAGCCAAGGGTGGCGTCAACGCGCTGACTGCGTGCCTGGCCTTTGAAACCGCCGGCCGTGGCATCCGGGTCAACGCCACTGCTCCCGGCGGCACCGAAGCGCCACCCCGGCGCGTACCGCGCAACAGTGCCGAGCAGACCGAACAGGAAAAGCACTGGTACCAGCAGATCGTCGACCAGACCCTCGACAGCAGCCTGATGCACCGCTACGGCAGCATCGACGAGCAGGTGGGCGCAATCCTGTTCCTGGCCTCCGACGAAGCCTCGTACATCACCGGCGTGACCTTGCCGGTAGGGGGCGGCGACCTCGGCTGAGCGACACCCCAAGGCAAAAAGCTTTCTTCCACAACAAAAACAAGAGCGACAGATGCCATGCGAACCCTTGACGTACACCCGATCATCGATAATGCGCGCTTTACCCCGTTCCACTGGATGGTCATGGCCTGGTGCGGCCTGCTGCTGATCTTCGACGGCTATGACCTGTTCATCTACGGCGTGGTACTGCCGGTCATCATGAAAGAGTGGGGCCTGACCCCGTTGCAGGCGGGTGCACTGGGCAGCTATGCGCTGTTCGGCATGATGTTCGGCGCCCTGGCGTTCGGCAGCCTGGCCGATCGCATCGGGCGCAAGAAGGGCATCGCCATCTGTTTTGCCTTGTTCTCCGGGGCAACCATCCTCAACGGGTTTGCCAGCAGCCCGAGCGAGTTCGGCATCTACCGCTTCATTGCCGGCCTGGGCTGTGGCGGCCTAATGCCCAACGCCGTGGCACTGATGAACGAGTACGCGCCCAAGCGACTGCGCAGCACGCTGGTAGCGATCATGTTCAGTGGCTACTCGCTCGGCGGCATGCTCTCGGCGGGTGTCGGCATCTTCATGCTGCCGCGTTTCGGCTGGGAATCGATGTTCTTCGCCGCAGCGGTGCCACTGCTGTTGTTGCCGGTAATCCTGTACTACCTCCCTGAATCGATCGGTTTCCTGGTACGCCAGGGCCGTACCGACGAGGCCCGCAAGCTGCTCAAGCGGCTGGAACCGGATTGCGACGTGCAGGCGGATGATGTGCTGCAGGCAGCCGACCGCAAAGGCAGCGGGGCTTCGGTGCTGGAACTGTTTCGCAACGGCCTGGCCATTCGCACCCTGGCGCTGTGGCTGGCGTTCTTCTGCTGCCTGCTGATGGTCTACGCGCTCAGCTCCTGGCTGCCGAAGCTGATGGCCAACGCCGGCTACAGCCTGGGCTCGAGCCTGTCGTTCCTGCTGGCGCTGAACTTCGGTGGCATGGCCGGGGCGATTCTCGGTGGCTGGCTGGGCGACCGTTACAGCCTGGTCAAAGTCAAAGTGGCGTTCTTCATCGCCGCCGCGCTGTCGATCAGCCTGCTGGGCGTCAACAGCTCGATGCCGGTGCTGTACCTGCTGATCTTCATTGCCGGCGCCACCACCATCGGCACGCAGATCCTGCTGTATGCCGGCGCCGCCCAGCTGTACGGGCTATCGGTGCGTTCCACCGGGCTGGGCTGGGCCTCGGGCATCGGCCGCAACGGCGCCATCGTCGGCCCGCTGCTGGGTGGTGCGCTGATGGGCATCAACCTGCCCCTGCAGCTCAATTTCATTGCTTTCGCCATCCCTGGCGCAATTGCCGCGCTGGCCATGGCCGTGCACCTGGCCAGCGGCCGTCGGCACGCCCAGGCGGTTGCGGCACAGGCGTAACTTCAGAAAAACAACATGAGGTAAACCACCATGACCGTGAAAATTTCCCACACTGCCGAGGTACAGCAGTTCTTCGAAGAGGCCGCAGGCTTTGGCAACGATGCCGGCAGCCCGCGCCTTAAGCGCATCGTGCAACGCGTGCTGCAAGACACCGCGCGGCTGATCGAAGACCTGGAAATCAGCGAAGACGAGTTCTGGCATGCCGTCGACTACCTCAACCGCCTGGGTGGCCGCGGCGAGGCCGGGTTGCTGGTGGCTGGGTTGGGCATCGAGCACTTCCTCGACCTGCTGCAGGATGCCAAGGACCAGCAGGCAGGCCTTGTCGGCGGCACTCCACGCACCATCGAAGGCCCGCTGTACGTGGCCGGCGCGCCGATCGCCGAAGGTGAAGTACGCATGGATGACGGTAGCGAGGAGGGCGTGGCCACGCCGATGTACCTCGAGGGCCGGGTGCTCGACCCACAAGGACGGCCGTTGCCTGGGGCCACGGTTGACCTGTGGCATGCCAATACCCGTGGCACCTATTCGTTCTTCGACCAGAGCCAGTCCGAGTACAACCTGCGTCGGCGCATCATCACCGATGGCGAAGGCCGTTACCGCGCGCGCTCCATCGTGCCGTCCGGGTATGGCTGCGATCCACAGGGGCCGACCCAGGAGTGCCTGGACCTGCTCGGCCGTCACGGCCAGCGTCCGGCGCATGTGCACTTCTTCATCTCGGCACCGGGGTACCGACACCTGACCACGCAGATCAACCTGGCCGGAGACAAATACCTGTGGGATGACTTTGCCTATGCCACGCGGGATGGGCTGGTGGGCGAGGTGGTGTTCGTCGAGGGCGAGGCGGGGCGACATGCCGAGTTGAAATTCGACTTCCAGTTGCAGCAGGCCCGGGGCGGTGCCGATGAGCAGCGCAGTGGGCGGCCGCGGGCTTTGCAAGAGGCCTGATCCACCCAGTTGGCTTCTTCGCGGGTGAACCCGCTCCCACAGGTACGGCGCAAATGCTGGAACCTGTGTAGTCCCTGTGGGAGCGGGTTTACCCGCGAAGAAGGCAACACAAGAACAAGAGCCGGTCACCTAGCCCGGCCAGATGCCTTGCGAGAGGTGCCATGAAAACCCTGATCAAGGACAGTTCGCTGTCCGCCATCGTCGCCGGCTGCATCGCCACGATGATCTCCTACGCAGGCCCCTTGGTGATCATCTTCCACGCCGCAGAAGCCGCCGGCCTGTCCCATCGGCAACTGTCCTCCTGGGTCTGGGCAGTGTCCATGGGCAGTGCCGTACTCGGCGCGCTGCTCAGCCTGCGCTACCGGGTGCCGGTGGTGATCGCCTGGTCGATCCCTGGCTCGGCGCTGCTGGTCACCGCCTTGCCGCAACTGGGCCTGGAACAGGCCGTTGGCGCCTACCTGGTAGCCAACCTGGTCCTGCTGCTGATCGGCATCAGCGGGGCCTTCGACCGCATCATCGCGCGGCTGCCGGGCTCCATCGCCGCCGGCATGCAGGCCGGCATCCTGTTCAGCTTCGGCATCGAGGTGTTCCGCGCCTTGCCGGTGCAACCGCTGCTGGTACTGGCGATGTTCGTCACCTACGTGCTGATGCGCCGGGTGCAGCCGCGCTACGCCGTGGCGGCGGTGCTGTGCGTGGGCACGCTGGTGACCGTGGCCAGCGGGGCGTTTCGCAGCGAGGCATTGGTGCTGGAACTGGCGTCGCCGCAGTGGGTCACCCCGCAGTTCAGCCTGGCAGCGGTATTCAGCTTGGCACTGCCGCTGGTGCTGGTGGCCCTTACCGGGCAGTTCATGCCGGGCATGGCAGTACTGCGCAACGCCGGCTACCCCACGCCGGCCAGCCCGATCATCAGCACTAGCGCTCTGGCCGGTGCCGCGCTGGCGCCGTTCGGTTGCCACGGGCTGAACCTGGCGGCGGTCACCGCCAGCCTGTGCACCGGTCATGAGGCCCATGAAAACCCACGGCGGCGCTACGTCGCGGCGGTGGCTGGCAGTGCGCTGTACCTGCTGCTGGGGATCGCCGGGGCCACGCTGATGTCGCTGTTCGCAGCATTCCCCGCCGCCCTGATCGCCGCCCTGGCCGGGCTGGCCCTGTATGGCGCCATCAGCGAAGCCCTGGCCCGCAGCCTGGCGGAACCAACCGAGCGCGATGCCGGGCTGTTCACTTTTCTGGTCACCGCTTCGGGGGTGGCCTTCCTGGGCCTGTCGGCAGCGTTCTGGGGCCTGCTGTTCGGCCTGCTGAGCCATGGGTTGCTGAGGCTGCGCCAGCCACGTGCCCGGGAGGTGCTGCGCCGTACCCCATGAACCGCCGTGCTTCCAACGCTTTACCCATAAAAACAAGATCAAGAGAGCTTCGGAATGAAACACACCCCTTGCGTCGCCCTGGGCCTGACTTTGCTCAGCCAACCGTTGCTGGCCGCCGAAGGCGGCTTCTTCGAAGATTCGAAGGCCACCCTGAGTGCCCGTAACTACTACTTCAGCCGCGACTTCTCCGACATCGTCGGGGCAAACCGGCAATCCAAGGCCGAGGAGTGGGCCCAGGGCTTCATCCTCGACTTCAAGTCGGGCTACACCCCGGGCACGGTCGGCTTTGGCATTGATGCCCTGGGCCTGCTGGGCATCAAGCTCGACAGCAGCCCAGACCGCACCAACACCGGGTTGCTGCCGGTGCACGGCGATGGCCGCGCCGCCGACGAATACAGCCGCCTGGCGCCCACCTTCAAGGCCCGGCTGTCCAAAACCGAATTGCGCGTCGGCGAACTGCAACCCAACCTGCCGGTGCTGACCTTCAGCGACATCCGCCTGTTGCCACCGACCTACCAGGGCGCCAGCCTGAGCTCGGCGGAAATCGACGGCCTGACCGTGCAGGCCGGGCACCTGAAAAGCACCCACCTGCGCAACGAAGGCGGCGACGGCAAGATGAACGCCATGCTCGGCCATGTGCCGATCCGCCAGGTAGAAAGCGACGCCTTCAACTACCTGGGCGGGGACTATGTGTTCAATGCCAACCAGAGCAGCGTCAGCCTGTGGTATGGGCAGCTTGAGGACATTTACGAACAGGGCTTTGTCGGCCTCAAGCACAGCAAGCCCCTGGGCAACTGGGTGCTCAGTGCCAACCTGGGGTATTTCACCGCGCGCGAGGACGGCGATGCGTTGCTCGGCAATATCGACAACCAGGCGTTCTTTTCGATGTTCACTGCCCGGCATGGCGGGCACAGCTTCCATGCCGGCTACCAGGGCATTTATGGCGACAGCCCTTTCCCACGGGTGTTCGCCAACATCTCGCCGCTGGGTAACGAAGTACCGA
The DNA here is from genome assembly GCF_023093815.1 of Pseudomonas sp. PNPG3. NCBI lineage: Bacteria > Pseudomonadati > Pseudomonadota > Gammaproteobacteria > Pseudomonadales > Pseudomonadaceae > Pseudomonas > Pseudomonas sp. PNPG3. The sequence continues at coordinate 28,813 of NZ_JALLKV010000014.1, read as the reverse complement.
CCTATGAGTTCGCCTACACCGACGAACGCTCGTACCAGGTGCGCTACGACTACAACTTCGCGGCCATGGGCGTGCCGGGGCTGACCGCGACCGTGCGCTACATAACCGGTAACAATGTCGATACCGGGCTGGGTTACGAAGGGCGCGACCGCGAGCGCGACCTGGACATCGGTTATGCGGTGCAGGGCGGTGTGCTGAAGGGGCTGGGGATCCGGGTGCGCAATGCCATGGCCCGGTCCAACTACCGCAGCGACATCGACGAGAACCGTCTGACGCTGGTGTACACCTGGCAGTTGTTCTGACGCATCCACAGGTTGCCAGCGGGACCTTTGTGGGAGCGGCTTTAGCCGCGAACACCGGCGCAGCCGGTGCCATGCACCACGTTGGATTCTTCGCGGCTAAAGCCGCTCCCATAGGGTATGCGGAGTGCTTGCAATGTCAGTTATCTACGCGACAGCGCAGCCCAAAGGGCTGGGCCATCTCCCATAATGAAAGCCCATAACCAAGGGAATTGCGCATCAGGGCGGGATGAAGGTAGCTTCTGGAAACCACCTTTTCAGGAATGCCACCCTTGGACTCCATCACCCAGGCCGTACTCGGCGCGGCCTTGCAAGGTACCGTGCTCGGCCGCATCCAGGGCCGCCGCTCGCTGTTGTATGGTGCGGCGCTGGGCACGCTTCCCGACCTGGACGTGATCATCCGCTACGCCGACCCGGTGTCGCAGATGACCTACCACCGCGGCTTTTCTCATTCCTTGTTCGTGCTCACCGGCCTGGCCTTGCTGCTGGCCTGGCTGGTCAACAAATGCTGGCCAGGCAAAGGCTATACCTTGCCCAGGCTGTTCCTGGCGTTCTGGCTGGTGCTGGTCACCCACCCGTTGCTCGACGCCTTCACGGTCTACGGCACGCAGTTGTTCTGGCCCTTGCAGGCCACCCCGGAAAGCTGGGCGGCGGTGTTCATCATCGACCCGGTCTACACCGTGCCACTGCTGGCCGCGGTGATCTACGCAAGCATAAAGGGGCTGACAAGCAAGGCGGTGCAGCTAATGACCTTGGCCTTGCTCTTCAGCGCAGCCTACCTGGGGTTCGGCCTGGCCGGACGCATGGCGGCCGAGCAGCGGTTCCAGGCTGCCCTCGACCGCCAAGGCATCGCCGTCAGCCAGGTGCGTGCCGTGCCGATAGCGTTCAACAGCCTGGTCTGGCGGGTGCTGGCCAAGACCCCGGATGGCGATTACTACGAAGGCATCAGCAGCGGGTTCGACCAGCACCCGCCAGAAATGCAACGTTTGCCGCGTAATCTTCAACTGGCGCAAGCGCTGGCCGGGCACCCGTTGCACCAGCGCTTGCGCTGGTTCACCGACGACTGGCTGCGCTACGACCAGGTCGGCGATGCGCTGGTGGTCAGCGACCTGCGCATGGGCATCCCGGGTAACTACACGTTCCGCTTCAACATGGCCCACCGAGACAGCCAGGGGCACTGGATTGCCGATGTGCCGTCGCTGTGGGAGGGTGCCGGGCCAGGGGCGGCGTTCAATGGCGACGACCTGGTGCTGATCTGGCGACGGATCGTCGAGCAGCAGCCACCTTTGCCGCTGGCCGCCTGGACCGATCGCTACCTGGGGCCTGCCACAGTCGAGCGCGGGCGCTGAGGCGTGCGTTCAGCCGGGCTGGACCTGGTCAAGTGGACGGCGATGCTGACCATGGTCGCCGACCACCTGCGTTTTCTGTGGCCTGATGCCGATGGCTTGTTCGTGGTTGGCCGGTTGGCGTTTCCACTGTTTTGCCTGGCGATTGCGGTGAATGTGGCGCGCACCAGGTGCGGGACGCTCTATACCCGCGGCAACCTGCGTTATCTGGGGCTGATGCTGGTGTTCGCGGTGCTGTCGGAACCTGCGTACCGTTGGCTGGACAGTGGTTCTTCAACATTCAGCGTGATGCCGACCCTGGTGTTGGGGTTGCTGGTTGCCTGGGGTGTGCATCATCCGTTGATTTCGGCGCGCGTGCTTGGCTTTGCCGGTCTGCTTGCAGGGTGGCTGTTCAGCGAACAGCTGATGTACGGGCTGCCGGGGGTGATGCTGCCGGGCGCCTGGTTGATGGCCCGGCGCAAGGAAGGGGCGGCCTGGTTGTTGCCCAGCCTGTTGGCCATGGCTGGGAACCTGACCAACAGCTGGTTGCAGGAGCATCTGTTGGCGCCGTTTACCGTGCTGACGCTGATGGCCGCGGCCTTGGCGATTCCGCTCGGGTGGTCGTTGCTGCGTCAGGAGGGTTGGCGGGTGCCTGCGGTGGGGCGTTGGGGTTACCTGTTCTATCCGGTGCATTTACTGGTTATCAAGGTCTTCGCTTGATCGCTCTCGACAGCCCTGCTTGCATTTCACAAATCCATACCTATCTAAACCAGCCGCACCAGACCCAGGAACCACCCATGGAACCCAACCGCTTCGGCGACATCGCCGCCTTCGTCAGCGCCGCGAGGGCCGGCAGTTTTACCGCCGCCGCCGCCACCTTGGGCCTGACGCGCTCGGCGGTGGGCAAGAGCATCGCTCGCCTGGAGGCGCGCATGGCCGTGCGCCTGCTCAACCGCACCACGCGCAAGCTGAGCCTGACCGACGAGGGCCTGGTGGCCTACGAGCGCTGGCGGCAGATTCTGGATGACCTGGACGAGGTGGAAAGCACCATGGCCCAGCGCCGTGGCAAGCCCACCGGCACCCTGCGCCTGACAGCACCCCTGTCGTTCGGCCAGCGCCATGTGCTGCCGATTCTCGACCGTTACCTGAAGCAGTGGCCCGAGCTGCGCGCGGATATACGCTTCACCGACCGTTTCGTCGACCTGGTCGAGGAGGGTATCGACGTTGCGGTGCGTATCGGTGTACCGAAGGAAGACTCGCAACTCTTGACCCGTACGGTGGCCTGGCAGCAGTTCGTCACCTGCGCCTCGCCCGCATACCTGGACGAACGCGGCGTACCACAGGTGCCCGGCGACCTCTACGGCCATGACAAGATCGCCTTCCTGGCCGGCGAAAAGGTCATGCCGTGGCGCTTTCATACCGAAGCGGGACTGCACCTGTGCGAAGACCCCGGGCGGCTGAACATCGACAGCTCCGAGGCGATGCTCGCCGGCGCCCGGGCGGGTTTCGGGCTGGTTCACCTGCCCACCTACATCACCGGCGACGACCTGCGCGACGGCACCCTGGTGGAGGTGCTGCAAGCCTATCGGCCACCGGCGGACCCGATTCGCATCGTCTACCCAAGCAAGCGCCACCTGTCGCCACGGGTACGCGGCTTCATTGACCTGCTGGTAGCCAGCTGGGAACCGGGCGTGCCCTGGGAAGACTGATTGGGGAATGGCAGGCCCCTATGCCGGGCCTGAAGCCGGGTTTATCACTGGCTGCGCAGCAGGGAAACTGGCAGTCACTGATAATCCCTGTGGAGACCCCATGACTGCACTGTCCGTACTGGACCTGGTCATGATCGGCGAAGGCAAGACCTTCGCCGACGCGATCGAAGAGTCCCGCCAACTGGCGCGCCATGTCGAGCAACAGCACTACAGCCGCTACTGGATCGCCGAGCACCACGACATGCCGGGCATCGGCTCGGCCGCCACGTCACTGGTCATCAACGAAATCGCCAACGCCACCCGGCATATCCGCGTTGGCGCCGGTGGCATCATGCTGCCCAACCACGCGCCGCTTGTTGTGGCCGAGCAGTTCGGTACGCTCGACACCCTGTACCCTGGCCGCATCGACCTGGGCCTCGGCCGTGCGCCGGGCAGCTCCGGGCCTACCGTGCGCGCCTTGCGTGGTGCTGCGCCAGAGCGCGACTTCAGCCAGGACATAGCCGAACTGCGCGACTACCTGGCTGACAATGGCAAACGGCGGGTGCGCGGCGTGCCTGGCAAGCATGACATACCGGTGTGGATTCTCGGCTCCAGCCTGTTCGGTGCCGACCTGGCAGCGAAACTGGGCCTGCCCTATGCCTTCGCCTCGCACTTTGCCCCGCGCTACCTGCTGCAGGCCATTGCCCATTACCGGGCCAACTTCCAGCCTTCGGCACAACTGGCCAAACCGTATGTGATGGTGGGCATGAACCTGTTCGCCGCCGACAGCGATGCCGAGGCGGATTACCTGGCCAGCTCCCATCGCAAGTGGATGCTGGACTTGCATGTCGGGCGCTTCGGCCTGTTGCCCAAGCCGCAGGAGGGGTATGTCGAGAGCCTGCCGGGCCATGAGCGCGAGGTACTCGAGCAGGTGATGGCCTGCACCGTGGCCGGCGGGCCGGACCGGGTAAGGGAAGGGTTGCGCACGCTGATCGAGCAGACCGGTGCGGATGAACTGATGATCGACTGCCGCATCCACGACCCGCTGGCACGGCAGCGTTCGCATGCCTATGCCGCGCAGGCCCTGGCTGAACTGAGCTAAGCCTACAGGCCTCTTCGCGGGCACCGGCAACAAAAAGGGAGCCCATGAGCTCCCTTTTTCAGCATCAAGGCTGCTTGAGGAACGGATAATCCGTATACCCCTCAGCCCCATTGGCATAATCGAACTGCGCCCGGTGCGCATTCAACGGCGCCTGCACCCGCAGCCGCTCTACAAGGTCCGGGTTGGCAATGAAGCAGCGCCCGAACGCTACGGCATCGATCAAGCCACGCCCGATCAGGTCTTCACCTTTCTCGGCGGTGTAGGCACCGGCAGCAATGATCACCCCCGGGTAGACCGCACGAATCGCTTGGCGGAATTCGTCACGCAGCGGCTTGCCACCGGCCCAGTCCGGTTCGGACAGGTGCAGGTAGGCAAGGTTGCGCTTGGCCAGTTCGCGGATAGAAAACCAATGGTGCGCACGATACCGGGGTGACTGGGGAAAGGGGGACCGGGAGCCCGGCATTGGGCTCCCCATGGTGATAGAGACTGGCAGCCAATCTTCAGTCAGTTCTTCCTTGTAAGAAGTACTGCAGCTGTTATACCTCCGACAATACCGATAACTGCAAGAATGGATATCGCTGGATACCTTCTGGCGATGCTGTAGGGAAGATAGATCGCGATCTGGAGATTTTGCATGATAGTGCCTGGTCGATTCCACGCCTGACTGAGGTTAAAACTCTCCCTCTCATTGAGGTTTGCAGGACTTTCCCCTCCTGAACCTATTCGTCTCAATTCAGTTTCTTGCGGACGCGCTCCTGCAGCTTGGTGGCCTCTGTGGGCTGACTGATGGCTGGACTGGTTGGAGATGTTCAACGACGAACTTGGTGGCGGATTACTGCCACCTCGCGCAGAGTTTCGGTTTGGAGAAATTCTTGAAACCAGTCTTGAAAAAAGTGTTGAAGGACGTCCTGAAGGAAGTCTTGGCGGAGAAGAAACATAAAACCTGCGCAACCCTGTCGGATCGGCGAAATTCACAGGGTCACCTTCGCAGTAGGTATAGCAATTGGTTCCCCCTTCCCCGAACGGGCTCAATGGGTCGGGACTGTTGAATCTTGCCCTGGCGAGATAAAACCGTTTGGCTTGCCCAAGCGGATAGCCGAGCGTCACGACATCCAGATACTCGCCATTGAAGCCTGCGAGTACCTTCCCCGAATCATCAGGAGAAAAACCGTAAGGCGTGTAAGCACGAATACGCTGTTGCCCCCGCGCATTCAGCACCGATCCGTTCGAATCGGTCTGCAGCAGCATTGAATGTTCATCCGTTCTGGCGTCCAGCTGCGCAAGCAGCTTCTCGGCGTATAGCAACCTTGCGTGTTTGTCGCGATACCTGGACACCAAACGGTCCTGTTGATAGAAAAAACGGTCAGTGACGGCGGTGGATGACATGGCTACGCCCCGTTCAAGTGAGTGACCTCACCCTATGCAGAGCAGCACTGGTGGACAACTGGCAGAAATACCAGGCCGCGCCTTGTGACTGCTGCTCGATGCCACGCGTGTGTTGACAAGTGTTAATGCACGGTAATTCTGCCGCTAACAAAATGCGCCACATCATTGAACCCCGGCGTCGACGCATGCCCTGGTGTGACCAGCGAATCAATGAACGCTTCATCCTCCGCCGTGATCTTCACTGCCAGCGCCCCGCCATAGGTATCCCACTGTTCTTCCGTCCGCGGCCCGACAATCGCCGAACTGACCAGCCGATTGTTCAGTACCCAGGCAATCGCGAACTCGACGATACCCACGCCCTTGGCTTCCACATAGGCCTGGATCTGCCGGGCAATGGCCAGCGACTCCTGGCGCCATTCCACCTCCATGATGCGCTTGTCCTGGCGCCCGGCACGGCTACCGGCATCCGGCACCGCCCCCGGCGCATATTTGCCGCTGAGCACGCCCCGCGCGAGCGGGCTGAATGGCACCACGCCCAGGCCATGGGCGGCCGCAGCGGTAAGCTGCTCCGGTTCGGCCTGGCGATTGACGATGTTGTACAGCGGCTGGCTCACCACCGGCCTGGGCACGCCCAGGCGCTCGGCAATGTGGCACGCCTCGGCGATGCGCCAGCCGCGGAAGTTGGACACGCCCCAGTAGCGGATCTTGCCTTGGCGCAGCAGGTCGCCGATGGCCTGCACGGTTTCTTCCAGCGGCACCTTGTGGTCTTCGCGGTGCAGGTAGTAGATATCCAGGTAGTCCATGTCCATGCGCGTCAGCGTGGCATCGAGGGCATTGAAGATGTGCTTGCGCGACAGGCCGCTGCGGTTGGGAAGGCCATCGGCCGGGCCAAAGCCGACCTTGCTGGCCACGATCCAGTCATGGCGATGGCGGGCCACCGCTTCGCCGACGATTTCCTCCGCGCGTCCGGCGTTGTACACGTCTGCAGTGTCGATGAAGTTGATGCCCTGGTCCCAGGCCTTGTCGATGATGCGCAGGGCGTCCTCGGTGCTGGTCTGCTCGCCGAACATCATGCTGCCCAGGGTAAGGGCGGAAACCTGCAGGCCACTGTGGCCGAGGGGGCGGTAGATCATGCGCTTGGGTCCTTGTGCGGTCGGCTGATCTACCCGTTTTACACACAACCGGGGCGCAATGAAAGGCAGCCTCAACCGATCAGCGCCAATGCCTCCTGCAAGGTCAACGGGCGCTTCAGGCGTTGCGACAGCGTCGCCATGGCATCGGAATAGCCCTTGGCGACAACTGCCTCGACCCGCTCATCCACGCATTGCAAGGCAATGAAGTCGCCTTTTTCCGGCTCGCCGACGAACTCGATACGGTTCCAGTCCCGCGCGTGGCCCAGTACTTCGTAGGTGCGGCCGTGCTGGTAGGTCCAGAAGAACGGTACGTCGGCGTAGCGGCGCTGCTCGCCGAGCATGTTGGCGGCGGCGATCACCCCATGTTGCTGGGCCAGCCGCCAGTGCTCGATACGCACCGAGCGCCCGCTGAGGGGGAAGGTGGCGATATCCCCCGCGGCCCACAGGCCATCTGCGGCGCGCATTTCGGCGTCCACTTGCACTGACTTGTCCTCGGTCAGCAGCACGCCCTGAATGAACGCGGTCGCAGGTTTTACCCCGGTGCCCAGCAACACCAATGGCGTCTGTAGCCGCTCACCGTTGGCCAGCAGCACGGCCTCGACATTGTCCTGGCCCTCGATCCGTTCGACCTCGGTAGGGCCGTGGAAGGTGACCCCCTTGCGTTCGTGCAACTCGCGGATGCTACGGCCAATGCGCTCGCCCAGTTGCCGGGCCAGGGGGACCTCATGGCGGGTGATCAGGTGCACCTGCACGCCGTACTTGCGCAAGGCCGACGCGGCTTCCAGGCCGATGAAGCCATCGCCGACGATCACTGCCGGCTGGCCGGGCTCGGCAGCATCCAGCAGGTGCGCGGCATCCTCCCGTGAACGCAGGGTAAATACCCCAGGCAGGTCGACGCCCGGGATATCGGGCCGCAGCGCCTTGCCGCCGGTGGCCAGCAGGCAGGCGTCATAGTCGATCTGCTGGCCGTCGGCCAGGGTGATCTGGCGCTTCTGCGTGTTCAGGGTGCGCACCTTGCCATGCTTGCGCTCCAGCTGGCCCTTGCGCAGAGCATCGGGCTCGAGCAGGGCCGGTACTTCATCAGGCGGCATCTGCCCGGCGATCACGAATTTGCTCAGGGAAGTACGATCGTAGGCAGGTTGGCGCTCCTGATCGATCCAGACCAGGCGGCCGGCAAAGCCATGGGCCAGCAGGGTGGAAACTGCGGCACTGCCCGCGGCACCAGCGCCGACCACCACGAAACAGCGGGCGTCGCTGTGGCGGGGCGGCTCGGTTCTGGGCAGGGGTTGGTCGTCGACCCAGACCTCGTCGCCTTTGACCCAGGTTTTGTAGCGGCGCAGGTCGGCCAGGGCCGGCGGCTCGCAGACCGCGCCCTCGTCCACGGCGAACGCGGCCTTGTGCCAGGGGCACACCAGCAGGCCGCCGCACACCACGCCTTCATTGAGTGGCGCGCCTTCGTGGGGGCAGTTGCCCTGGTAGGCGTGCACCTGGTCGCCCTGGCGGATGAGGATGATCTCCTCGCTGCCGGCCTGGACGCGCAGGGGGCGGTGTTCGTCGAGTTGAGCCAGTCGGGCCACGGCGTGCTGGGTCATGGGGGTTCTCCAAAGGGACCTTTGGAACCATTTGACGCCTGGGCTGGGGAGGGGATGCGTTGAACTGACGATCGGTGGAGGGTGTGGATTGTGTGTGGCCTGGGCGGGCCTCTTCGCGGGTAAACCCGCTCCCACATGGATCCCACCATCTTCGAGTTGGTGGTGATCCTGTGGGAGCGGGTTTACCCGCGAATGCCTCAACTGGCCCTTGCAGTACTCAGCGCACCAGCCCGGGTAACCCGCAAGGCCACCAGGCTACCCAGCACGATCAACGCCGCCAGCGAATACAGCGCAGCATCGGTCGAGCCGGTCTGGTCCTTGATGAAACCGACCAGGTACGGGCTGAGGAAGCCGGCCATCTGGCCCACCGAGTTGATGATCGCAAGGCCCGCGACAGCCGCGCCGGCGCTGAGCAGCGCGGTGGGCATCGGCCAGAACATCGGCAGGCCGGTGAGCGCGCCCATGGTGGCGATCGACAGGCCGAGGATGGCAATGGTCGGGTTGCCGGCGAAGTTCACCGCAATCAGCAGGCCGATGGCGCCCATCAGCATAGGCACCACAAGATGCCAGCGGCGCTCGTTGCGCAGGTCGGCAGAACGCCCGCAGAGGATCATGAACACGCCGGCCAGCAGGTACGGGATGGCGCTGAGCCAGCCGATCAGCAGCGGGTTGTCGAAGCCCATGTTCTTGATGATCGACGGCAGCCAGAAGTTGATCGCATACACACCGCTCTGGATGCAGAAGTAGACAAAGCCGAAGGTCCAGATCAGCGGGTTGGTCAGCACGGCGAGCACGCCGTCGCCGGTGGTTCTCGGCTTGCTCGCGGCATCGGCGTCCAGGTCGGCGGCGATCAGCTGACGTTCGGACGGGCTCAGCCAGGCGGCTTTCTGGTAGCCGTCACTGAGCAGGAACACCGCCAGTACACCCAGGGCAACGGTCGGCAGACCCTGGATCAGGAACATCCATTGCCAGCCGGCCAGGCCGTGCTGGCCGGCGGCGAAGTGTTGGAGGATCCAGCCGGAGAACGGCCCGCCGAGCAGGCCCGATACCGGGATCGCCGACATGAACAGCGCCATGATGCGGCCGCGGCGGGCCGCCGGGAACCAGCGCGAAAGGTACAGCACCACGCCCGGGAAGAAGCCGGCTTCGGCGGCGCCGGTCAACAGGCGCAAGGTATAGAACTCGGTGGGCGTGGTGACGAACAGCAGGCAGGTGGAGAGGCTGCCCCAGGCGATCATCATCAGCGCGATCCAGCGCCGCGGACCGAAGCGGTTGAGCGCCAGGTTGCTCGGCAGGCCGCAGAGCACATAGCCGATGAAGAAGATGCCGGCGCCAAGGCCGTACACCGTTTCGCTGAACTTCAGGGCGTCGAGCATCTGCAGCTTGGCAAAGCCGACGTTGACGCGGTCCAGGTAGTTGAACAGGTAGCAGATGAAAATGAACGGAATCAGCCGCAGGGTGATGCGCCGGTACAGCGCGTTGCGGGTGATGTCCGTGCCTTGGTCAGGGGCGGGGCTGTATGCCATGATCGGGTTCTCTGTTGTTATGGTTGTCGCCGCGTCGCCTGTTCCGGCGCTCGCCCTGACGAGTCTCGGGGACTGCGGCGTGCCTGTCTTTGTGCTTTTGCACAGCACTTGCACCGGGCTGCTGTGCCCGAGCCCAAATCCCTGACACCCAAAGGACCGCTCAATGTTCGAACTCGACCATGACCTGGCGCAGGATATCGTTGACCGCGCGATGGCCATTCTGCCATGCAACGTCAATGTCATGGACAGCCAGGGGTTGATCCTCGGCAGTGGCGAACCTGAGCGTATCAACACCCGCCACGAGGGTGCGCAACTGGTGCTGGCCAACGGCCGCATCGTCGAACTGGATACGGACGCTGCCAAGTGCCTCAAGGGCGTGCAGCCCGGGGTGAACCTGCCGCTGATGCTGGATGGCCGATTGATGGGCGTACTCGGCCTGACCGGTGACCCGCAGCAAGTGCGCACCTATGGCGAGCTGGTGCGCATGACCGCCGAAATGCTGCTGGCCCAGCGCCATTTGCAGGCCGACCAGCAATGGCGACGCCAGCGCTGTGACGATTTGCTGGCCCTGTTGCTGGGCGGCAGCGGCGATTCTCCCCGGTTGCTCGACGAGGCCCGGCAACTGGGCCTCAAGCCCCAGCTGCCGCGGGTACCGTGCCTGTTCGAGCTGGCCTCGGGGCCAGCCGCCGAAACCCTGGCGGCATGGTTGATGAGCCGCTACCCGGACAGTTGGTGCGTAAGCCCGGCCCGTCAGTCGTTGTTGTGGTGTCGCCCGGCAGGTGTGGCGTTGGACGAAACTCGCCTGCTGGAACGCCTGCAGCGCCATGGCTGGGACGTGGAGCGGCTGGCCCTGGGCAGTGTCGCGCAAAGCCTGGAGCAACTGCGCCGGGGTTATCGCCGGGTGCGCGACCTGTTGGCCTATGGGCGCGAGGTACTGCCCGGCGAGCGCTTGCTCAGCCTGCAGCGCTACCGGTTGCCGGCATTGCTGTGGCGGCACCGCAACGACGATGCGCTGGATGAATTGCTGGAGCCGTTGCAACGTATTCGCAGCAAGGACAGCAGCGGGCAATTGCTCACCACCCTGCGCGCCTGGTGTGCCCATGACGGCCAGAGCCAGGCCTGTGCCGATGCCCTGGGCATCCACCGCAACAGCTTGCGCTACCGCCTGGAGCGGATTGCCGAGCTGGGCGAGGTCGACCCGCTGCGCATGGAAGGGATGCTTAGCCTGTACCTGGGGTTGCAGCTGCTGCCTGCCGACTGAAGGGCCAGTGCAGGTGAAAGGCATCTGCCCAAACAACCCGCCCGGCGTTTTGTGCATTTGACCGAGGCCTCCTTGGCAGCCACCTGTCAGCATGCCGCTCATCAGGACAGGAGAAACCCCATGAAGATCGTCATTGCCCCCGACTCGTTCAAGGACAGCCTCGACGCCGCCGGTGTCGCCCGCGCCATCGCGGCGGGCCTGGCCGAGGCCTGGCCGGAGGCCGAGTTGGTCGAGTACCCGATGGCCGACGGTGGCGAAGGCACCATGGATGCGATTCTTGCCGCCAGCCACGGCGAGCTGCGTCGTCAGACGGTACGCGGGCCGTTGGGGCAAAGCGTGGAGGCGGGCTGGGGCTGGCTGCCGCAAAGCCGCACGGCGATCATCGAAATGGCCCAGGCCAGTGGCCTGCAACTGGTGCCCACTGGCCAGCGCGATGCCTGCCGCAGCAGCACCTGGGGTACCGGCGAGCTGATTGCCGCCGCCCTGGCCGCCGGCGCGCAAAGGGTAGTGCTGGCCATTGGCGGCAGCGCCACCAACGACGCGGGCAGCGGCATGTTGCGGGCGCTGGGCCTGCGCCTGCTGGACGCCCACGGGCAAGCGCTGGAAGAGGGCGGCCTGGCCTTGGCCAAGCTGGCCCGCATCGATGCCAGCGACCTTGACCCGCGCCTGGCCGAGGTGCAGTTCGAAGTCGCGGCAGACGTCGACAACCCGCTGTGTGGCGCCAACGGCGCATCGGCGATCTTCGGCCCGCAGAAGGGCGCCAACCCACAGCAGGTGCAGGCGCTGGACCAGGCCCTGGGGCATTTTGCCGACCATTGTGCGCAACTGCTGGGTGAGGATGTGCGGGACTACCCAGGCTGTGGCGCTGCTGGCGGCATGGGGTTCGCAGCCCGGGCCTTCATGGGCGCGCAATTCCGCCCTGGGGTGGAAGTGGTGGCCGAACTGGCCGGCCTGGATGCCTTGGTGCAAGGTGCAGACCTGGTAGTGACCGGCGAAGGGCGCTTCGACGCCCAGACCTTGCGTGGCAAGACGCCGATGGGGGTGGCTCGGGTTGCCAAGCGCCATGGGGTGCCGGTGGTGGTGCTGGCCGGGACCTTGGGTGAAGGCTACCAGCAGCTGTATGCCCATGGCGTCGACGCTGCCTTTGCCTTGGCCAGCGGGCCGATGAGCCTGGAGCAGGCTTGTGCCAATGCTGCTGAGCTGCTGCGGGCGCGGGCTTGTGATATCGGGCGGCTGTGGCGCTGCGCAACGCGAACTTGATCGACCGCTGCAGTCTGCCGCACCCCGCGCTTGGTCATTGATTTTTTTGTTGTTATCGTAGAAAGGAGAATCGAAGGTAGCCAGCAAATGCCCGTCACAGAGCCTTTCCACGATAACGTTGCGGTCTTTACCGATGCCGCACAGGGCCTGGGACTGGCCTGTTCCATGACGCTGGCGGAGGTGGGCGAGTTGCGCAACCGCCTCAAGGCCTGCCGCTACGTGCCAGTCAACGTCGCCAGCACCCGCGCCGACCTGGGCGAAAGCCTGGTCTGGGATGAAGGCAGCGGCGCGTTGTACTTCGTCGATATCTCTGGCGGGCGGATCAACCGCCTGACGCCTGATGGCCAGGCCGAGTGCCTGTACGAATCCGCGGCACGCATTGGTGCGCTGGCGCTGACCGACCAGGGCAACCTGATTTTCACCGAAGACGCCAGCGTGGCCATCTTCGACGTATCGCTGCGCAAGGTGCGCCGGCATTCGGTGTCGGTTCACCCGCGGTCGACCTACCGTTTCAACGACGGCGCCTGCGACCCGCAGGGCCGATTCGTGACCGGGCTGATGGACGATGCCCTGAGCGGCAACACCGGGGCACTGTTCCGCTTTGACGGGCAGTTGAATGATCAGGTGATCCACGACGACATGGCGTTGCCCACCGGCCTGGCCTGGTCGCAGGACGGCCACACGGTGTACTTCGTGGACTCGGCGGCGCGCTCGATCTACCGCGCCAGTTACCTGGCCGAAGGCCGGCTTGGCGCGGTCACTCTGTTTGCCGAAACCCCTGCCGAACTGGGGCGGCCGGACGGCCTTGCGCTGGACCGTGACGGCGGCCTGTGGGTGTGTCAGTACCATGGCAGTTGCCTGTTACGCTATGACCGCCATGGCCACCTCACCGACCAGGTACTGATGCCAGTGCCGTGCCCCACCAGTTGCTGCTTCGGTGGGGAGGGGATGAATACCTTGTTCATCAGCACCGCGCGCTTGGGCATGAGTGCCGAAGACTTGCAGCATTACCCCGACGCTGGCGACCTGTATGCCATCAACCCGGAAATTGGCGGCATCGCCCGTCACACCTTCAAGGAATAAGCTTTTGCGCCTGGCTGGCCGGTAGCACGGCCAGTTCGCCAAAGCGCTGCGCCGCGTCGATGTAGCGCAACGCCGACTTCGCGTCTTTCCAGCCCACATAGCTCATCAGCGCCTTCAGCTCCCAACCGTTGGCCGTGGCCCAGGTGGCAAAACCTCGGCGCAGCGAGTGCCCGGTATACAGCGCCGCCGGTACCCCGGCGCGCTCCAGCATGCGCCGCAGCAGGCCGACCAGGCTGTTGCTGTTGAGCGCGGTGTCGCCGAGGTTGCCCCAGCGGTCGAGCTTGCGGAACACCGGCCCATGGGCGATGCCGGCGACTTCCAGCCATTGCAGGTAGGCCGTGACCGGGCACAAGGCCTTGAGGGCCGGGGTGCGATGCTGTACGCCCAGGGCTTCGCGGTCGCCCTTGCTGCGCGGCAGGAACAGGGTGATGCCGACGCCGGCCTCGGCCTGGATGTGCTCCACGCGCAGGCGTGCCAGTTCATCACCCCGAAAACCGCGCCAGAAGCCCAGCAACAGCAGCGCAGCGTCGCGACGCGCCCGGCGCAGGGTGGCCAGGTCATGCTGTTCGCGGGCCTGGCGGGCTTCTTCTTCGAAGCATTGCACTGCGCTTTGCAGGTGCTGCAGCAACAGCGGCGCCGCCTGCCGGGGCGGTGTCGGGTGCAAGGTGCGGATGCCGCGCAGCACCTGGCGCACCAGCGGCGCCTTGGTCGGGTCGGGGAAACCTTGGGCGACGTGCCATTGGCTGAGCGCCGCCAGGCGCTGGCGCAGGGTACTGACGGCATGCTGGTCGGCGTGGTCGGCCAGGTAGCGGGCGATGCTCTCGGCCGTGGCCGGGAGAAAACCGCCCCAGTGGGTTTCGAAATGCTCGATGGCGGCCTGGTAGCTGCGCCGGGTGTTGTCACGGGTGGCGGCGCGGAGGTAGCGCTCGATGTCGGTCATGGTGCGGGGGCGAGTGGATGATGGGCACACGATAAACCGAAATGGATTGCCTGTCCTGGCTGCAAAGCAGCCCCAATCTGGCTTGCGTTACACGCAGGCCTTGTCCTCGACACCGTTGAAGAGCGGGTAGTCACGCAGCTGCGCCGGCGACAGCGGCCGGCTGAAGTGGTAGCCCTGGGCGATATCGCAGCCGGCAAGCTTCAGGCACACCACTTGTTCGCGGGTTTCCACGCCTTCGGCCACCACTTCTAGGCCCAGGCGTTTGGCAAGGATGATGGTGGACGATACGATCGGGCTGTCGTCGTGGCTGTTGGACAGCGGCGCAATCAGTGAGCGGTCGATCTTCAGCTTGCTCAGCGGCAGCGAATGCAGATGGGCAAAACCGGCGTAGCCGCGGCCGAAATCGTCCAGGCTGATGCCCAGCCCGGCGTCGCGAAGAGTGTGCAGGTGCGCCACCGCCGTGCCTTCGGGGTCGAGGATGGTGGTTTCGGTGATTTCCAGCTCCAGCCGCTGCGGGGCGATGGCGTACTGCTGCAGTTCGCTCAGTAGCCGTGCAGCGAAGTCTGCCTGGCGTAGCTGCAGCGCAGATACATTGACCGCCAGCCGCGTCTTCCGGCCTTGGGCGTCCCAACCCGACAGGGCCTCGCAGGCCAGGCGCAACACCTCCCAGCCCAGCTCGACAATGAAGCCGCTGCGTTCGGCCAGGTCAATGAACCGGTCAGGGTACAGCAGGCCGAACTCGGGGTGGTCCCAACGCACCAGCGCTTCGTAGCCCAGCACCTGCTGGGTGTCGAGGCGGATCTGTGGCTGGTAGTGCAGCACGAACTGGCGCTCGGCCAGGGCGCTGCCGAAGGCCTGTTCGAGGGTGAAGGCGTGGATGTCGGCCAGGTTCAGCGATGGGTCGAAGAAACGGTACTGCGCACGCCCGGCCTGCTTGGCCGAGTACATCGCGGCATCGGCACTGCGGATCAGGCTGTCGATGTCCTGGCCGTCGCGCGGGCAGATACTCACGCCTACGCTGGGGCTGGTGTTGACCTCCTGGCCGTCCAGCGCGTAGGTGGCCGACAGCTTCTGCACCAGTACGCGGACCCAGGCATTGATCTGCTCCTCGCTGCGCTCGCCGGCCAGCAGCACCACGAACTCGTCGCCACCAAAGCGCGAAGCCTCGTCGCCGGGTTCCAGCAGGCGCTGGATACGCCCGGCAACGGCCTGCAGCAGCAGGTCGCCGATCTTGTGCCCGAGCGAGTCGTTGATCGACTTGAAGCGGTCCATGTCGATGAACAGGATCGCCATCAGCCGGCGCTTGCCGCGTTGCCGGGTCAGCACCTGGCCGGCCACCTCGACGAACTGGCGGCGGTTGTGCAGGCCGCTGAGGTGGTCGGTGGCCGCGGCATGGCTGCTGCGCCGGTGTTCGTCCTCGAGGCGGTCGATCAACTGCTGGTTGACCTGCTGCGCCTGTTCCAGCGCGCTGAAGGCCTCCTGGCGCTTGCGCAACAGGCGCAAGGTCCACAGCAGGCTGGCGAGGATCATCAGGGTCATGCTCAGGTTCAACCAGAACTGCCGGGAATAGGCCAGCGTCGAGGGCGCGAGGATTTCGTCCTGGCGCTGGCTGACCACCACGCTGAAACCCCGCTCCGGCAGGCGCCGGTACAGGCTCTGGTAGGGGGCGCCGGCCGCGCACTGGGTCAGCATGCCTGCTTCACTGCCACTGTCCGGCAGCCCGGGCAGTAGTGCGTCACCGGCCACCACGCCGCTGCTATCGATGCGCACCCGCTCCAGGCCGTCATCCTGCAGCAGGCGCACCAGCCCGCTGCCGCCCAGGTCGATGTGCTGCAGCAGCACCGCCAGGTAGCCGATGTCCAGCTGCACCACCAGGATATTGTCGATTTCGCGACCGGGCAGGTTGGTCAGCGGCAGCAGGAAGGGCAGGTGCCAGTTGGGCACGGTGGTCGCTTGCCCGGGGGGCTGCACGCTGGGCAGGAACGGTTTGAAACCGTAGCGGGCAACGTGCCGCTGCAGCTGGCGCAGCCAGTCTTCGGGCAGCTCGGCGGCCTCGTCGGCATGGCTGGCCGACAACAGCCGGCCTTGCCGGTCGTACAGGCTCATGCGCTTGAATACCGGGTCTTCGGCAAGCATGCGCGCCAGGCTGACGCTGCCCTGGCTCAGCATCTTCATGTCGTCCTGGGCGACCCGGCCCACGGCCTGGGCGCGATCCACCAACTGGCGCAGGCTTTCGCCAACGATACTGGCCAGGTTCAGGTGCTCGGCGGCCTTGGCCGACAGCGTGTCCTGGCGGGCGGCAACCTTCTGCGAAACATGCAGCCCCCAGACAAAGGCCAGGGTGGCTGCACAGAGCATCAGGATCAGCAGCCGCAGAAGGCTGGCGGATGAAAGCGAACGGCGAATCACTGCTGATAGTTCCCGACCCTGGGTGATGGTCGAAAAATACGACAGTAAGATGACAGCCTAATGACTGGTGGCCAATTGCCTTTAAGGATTTCCCTTATCGGCCAGCGGCGTCTGCAGGCGCGCAGTTTCTTCCTCCATGTAACTCATCAGCGCGCTGACTTCGGTATCGCCCAGGCGCATGTTGGGCATGGCCACGCGGTTGTATTGTTCGTACAGCAGCATGGCCAGGGGGTCTTTCTGGGCCAGCATCTGGTCGGGCTCCTTCAGCCAGCGGGTCAGCCAGTTGGCATCACGCTGGCGGGTCACGCCGAGCAGGTCGGGGCCGATGCCGGGTTGTCCGGGCTCGGCATTGCCCAGGGTGTGGCAGGACGAGCAGCGGGTACGGAAGAGTTGCTCGCCACTGCTGGGTGCGCGCACCTCGGGAGCCTGGGCGTAGTCATTGGCCATGGCACTGGCCTGTTTCCAGTTGTGCAGGCTGTTGCCCAGGCGGTCGGCGAGAATGTACGGGTTTTCGAAGGGCGAGGCCTTCATCCAGCGGCCGGTGGCCTGGTTGCCGATGATCAGGCTCAGGTTGTGGTCCTTGGAGCGGCCGTTTTCCAGGCCATCGATGTACAGGCCCAGGCTGCGGCGCAATTGTTCGATATCGGCCGGCTCGCCGGTGAGCAGCGTCCAGCCGGGGCCGATACCAAACTTTTCGGCGTAGCGCTTGAGGGTGGCGGGGGTGTCGTTGTAGGGGTCGATGCTGATGGAGTAGAGGAAGATGTCCTTGCCGACCCGGTCACCGAGGATTTTCTGCACCTGACGCAGGCGCGCGGTTTCCACCGGGCAGGAGTCGGAGCAGCCGGTGAAGATGAAGTTGATGGCGACCACCTTGTCCTTGATCAGGTCGTCGAAGAAATGCACCTTTTCACCGTCCTGGGTGAGCAGCGGGATGTTGGGGAAGTAGTTTGCGCCCCAGGGAGTTGCAGCTTCCCCGGCCACGGGTTGCTGTGGTTGCAACGGCCAGAACGGGATACTGGCGGCGAACAGCGAGAGCACCAGCAGGAAACGCCATGAGCCGGACATGATGCGGTCCTCGTCGAAAACGGTAGCGGGGGCTGCATGGCAGCCCCCGCTTTTCGGTTACCTGATGCTGACCGGCGCCGTCACGCTCTGCCCCAGCGCCGATTTCACGGTCACGGTCGCCGGTGTGGCCGGGCCGCTGCCGGTGGTTGTGGTCGACAAGCGCCAACGGGCGCCGCTGGTAGTGGTACTCAGCGTGGCCGTACCCAGCAGCAGCGGGCCACTGGTGGTTGCCGCAGTCACGGTGATGCTGTTGCCGGTGGCCACCGTGGTGGTGCCCGAAATGTCCCAGGTAAAGCGGTTGCCGCTGCGCACCTGCACCGTGGCACTGGTGACCTGGATCTGGTCGACCGCCGCTGCCGGGCTCACCGCAATGCTGACCGTGGCCGGGGCCACCGATTCGGCGCCCTTGGCGTCACGAGCCGTGTAGTTGAAGCTGGCGGTGAACGCTGTGGTTACCGTGGCCGGTGGGACGTAGGTGACCGTGCTGCCGTCGGTACTGGTAGTGCCCTGGCCGGAGTTCGGCTGGCTGAGGCCGACTACGGTCAACGGCAGGTTGTTTTCCGGGTCGGTGTCGTTGGCCAGCACGTTCAAGGTGATCTGCTTGCCGGCCGTGGTAGCCGCGCTGTCGTTGGCCGCAACCGGCGGTTTGTTGGTCGGGTCGTCGTTATCATGGCCTTCGGTGCGGAAGGTCGGCAGCCCAACCGAAGCCACGTACTCCACGCCATCCCAACCCGGTAGTGGGGTCGGCATCACCTGGAACTGGCCTGGGTGTTCCAGGTCCCAGCGCAGCAGCATCGACGAGTCTTCATGCTGGGTGTTGTGGCAATGTTCCATGTAGGTACCGGCGAATTCGCGGAAGCGGATGGCCATTTCCACCTCTTTGGACGAGTCGGTATCCGGCCCTATGCGATACACGTCCTTGCGCGCCCATTTTTCCCATTCTGGCGGGGCCTTGCCGTCGCGACTGAGGATCACCCCTTCCTCGAAGTGCACATGCACCGGGTGACTCCAGCCATTGCCACCATTGATGATCTTCCATACTTCCAGGGTACCGTCGCCGCTGAAACCGCCGTCGGTAGACTGCTGGGTCAACTGTGGCGCCGCGTTGATGCGACGTGGGTCCATGGAGTAGCCAAAGCTGCCATCTGTCTTGATGGTCCAGGGCTGGGTGTCGGTACCGTCCGAGCGGCCGAAGATGAACTCGCGATGGCGGGCATCCTTGAGCTTGGCCTGGTCGGTGGCCGAATTACGGTCTATCGGCAGCGGCAGCATTTTCAGGCCTTCGGCCTTGCCCGGCTTGGCCGGTTCATAGGCAACCGGGTCCATGCTCAGGTCCTGGCCGCTGTAGGGCTGAACCACGAACTGCATGAACTTGCCGATCGCCGGGTCGCCGTTGTCCCACTCAGGCCCGTTGCTGGTCTGCTTGATCACCGCCTTGTATTTTTCCGACAGCACATCGGCCAGGGCAATGGCA
This sequence comes from Pseudomonas sp. PNPG3, assembly GCF_023093815.1. NCBI lineage: Bacteria > Pseudomonadati > Pseudomonadota > Gammaproteobacteria > Pseudomonadales > Pseudomonadaceae > Pseudomonas > Pseudomonas sp. PNPG3. The sequence continues at coordinate 9,270 of NZ_JALLKV010000014.1, read as the reverse complement.
CCCTCCGGGCCCTTGCCGCTCTGATGTTCCTCCAGGTTGACCAGGTACAGCTTGTCGCCGACCTTGATGCCGTGTTTGGCGAAGTTGATGATGATGTCGTAGCGTTCGGCGATACCCTGCAGCGGCAGGACGCCGTTGTTGTCCTGCAGGTTGCCGTCACCGTTGAGGTCCATGGTGCCGTCGAACGGCACGGTGTGTTCCATGATGTTGCCGTCGTTGGCGATCATGTGGAACGGTACCCGCGCGTATGAAAGGTTGGAGCCGGTAGGGCCTTTGAACTCGCCGCTGTTGCCGGCGATCTCCCGCACGACGGCAAGCTTCAGGTAGCGCGACACCGAGCCATTGAGGATACGGAAGCGGTAGCTGCGCGCGCGTACCTTGAGCGTTGGCCGGTACTGCCAGTTGACCAGGATCTGGTCGCCGAGGAAGCCATCGGTGTTGAACGGGTTGAACCACAGCTGGCCGTTGGCATCCCAGGCCTTGTCGGCGATCACCAGGTTGACGTCGTAGTCGCGGTTACCCCACGGCATGCCCGAGCCACTGGGGAAACGTAGGTTGACGCCATCCTGCAGGGCCTCGTTGCCGCGATCCAGGGCGCTGTAGTAGTTCATCATCACGGCGTTGCCCTTGTAGACGTTCTGCGCTGTGAAATCCATCATGTGGTCGTGGAACCAGTGGGTGCTCATGGTTTCGCGCCAGTCACCACGAATCTTGATGCTGCCGTTCTGGCAGGTTTTCAGGCCGGGGTTGGCATCGTTGACGAACAAGGTTTCGCCCGCCGAGCAAGGGAACGCAGCGCGTGGGTCTTCGGCACGGGTGTTGATGGTGTCATACCCAGCCAGTTGCAGCGGCCAGCGGTAATCGTAGTACTGCCCCGGGAAGAAGTAGGCGTTTGCATAGCCATCGCTCTCGGCCGGGGAGTGGCCATTGTGCTCATGGGTCGAAAGGGTGTGCAGGCCAAACCCGGCGTTGGCCGAGGGGTCGATCGGCAACGCGTTGTAATGGCGCATCAGGATCGGTTGGCCATAGCGCACCATCAGCAGCTTGGGCGGGAAGGTGCCGTCGAAGGTCCATAGCGACTTGTGGTTTTGCAGCGGCATCTTCGGGTGGAAGCGGGTGTCGATGCCCTTGGTGGTGCCCAGTGTGTTCGGGATATCGGAAGTCTGGTAGTACAGGCCGCCCGGGGCGAACTCGCCAACTGCATAGTTGTGCAGCTGCTTGCGGTCACGCAGGCCGAGGTTGATGCGCGCACCGGCCTGGGCGGTCTTGAACCCCGCCTGCGGGTAGAACTCGTTCCAGCGCTGGTGCGACCAACCTTTTCCTGGTGGCCGGCCTTCCGCAGGCGAACCGACCGGTTGGCGGTTGAGGAACATCTCGATCTGCGCCTTCCATGGGTTGCGGTCGAGCACGTTGGAATACTGGGTCGGGAAGGGGTACAGGCCCGGCTGTTTGAGGAAGGCTTCCAGGGCTGTACCGCTGGGGCCGCTGCGGGCCACCACGTTGGGGTCCTGCGCTGGTGCCGCGCCCAGGGTCGGCACCGGGAAGGTCAGAGTGGGCGGCGGCAGCGTGGGGTCGAGCCTTTCCGTGCCGAATTCCTCGAATAGCAGTAACTGCTGGGTAAACGGCAACGCTCCGAACAGCGGGCTTGGCTTGCCATTGGTGGGGTATTTTTCCCCGGTTTGCAGGGCCGGTGGCAACACGTTGTTTGCGCTTACCGTGTTGCGGTCACCGTACACGCCATCGGTCAGTTCGAGTGAGCCTTGATTCGCCTCTGGCATGCTATAGAGGTCCAGCAAGGGCTGGGTCGGGTCAGCCGGCTGATCAGTGTAGGCCGACGGGTCGGTCGGCGGGGGCATGCTGTTGTCGTCCATGGGCGCCGCTGTCGCCGTGACCAGCCCAAGGCCGAGCATCAGCGTAGCGACGGTGGACAGCTGGAATGCATGCCTTGCAGGGTGGATCATGGCAGGTGTTTTCATTGCCTTGCGCCTCGTTTGCGCCGTCATGGCTATTTGCCCGTTTCCGGGGCTGGAGCAACGGGTGTGCCAACCCAAATACGAGGAATATGTTTCTAAATAAATCCTTGTGGCGCCTGATGCGCGCTAAATGCCACGGCGTCAAAAATGGGTGAGGGCCCCCACTAGTGGGTCACCCATTGCCCACAGATTGGGTGGTGACAGCTTCGGCGCCCTGGGGTATACCTGAGCGCCACCAAGGGGAGCCCGGGAACGGGCTGAGAAACCGCTGGATGCTGCAGCGCGGTGACCCTTCGAACCTGATCCGGATCATGCCGGCGAAGGGATGGGACTTTGAAACCTGCCTTTTTGCCGGCCTCACTGCGAGGCCCGTCCATGCCAATCACCGCGGTCTCGCTGTCACCCCCCATCAAGGACAGCAACATGACCGAACGCTTCAGCCAGTCCCTGCGCCGCCGCAGCGAGCCGACCTGGTCGGCGGCCGTTGGCCACCGCTTCGTCACCCAATTGTGCGACGGCAGCCTGCCGGACCCGATCATGGTCGACTACCTGGTGCAGGACCACCGCTTCCTCGACAGCTTCCTGACCCTGCTGGGCGCGGCCATCGCCACCGCCGACACCTTCGAGGCGCGCCTGCGCTTCGGGCGCTTTGCCGGGATGATCTCCAGTGACGAGAACACCTACTTCCTGCGCGCCTTCGAGGCCTTGGGGGTAAGCCCCGCACAACGCAGCGAACCAGCCGACACCGTCCCGACCGCAGGCTTCAAGGCGATCATGCGCGAAGCGGCGGCCACCCGGTCCTATGCGGCCGCGCTGGCGGTGCTCAACGTCGCCGAAGGCCTGTACCTGGACTGGGCGTTGAAGGCGCCAAAGCCAATGCCGGACAACTTCGTCCACGCTGAATGGATCACCCTGCACGACAACCCGGCATTCCAGGACTTCGTTGCCTTCCTGCAAGCCGAACTCGACCGCGTCGGCCCGCAGGACGCCGTGCTGGCGGGTGACTTCTACCAGCGCACCGTGGCGCTGGAGCTGGCCTTCTTCGATGCCGTCTACCCGGAGGACAAATGAGCATGGATATCTTCGACCGCCTCAAGGCTGCCGCCACGCCGCAGTGGAACAGCTACGTCGACCACGAATTCGTGCGCCAGATGGGCGAGGGTACGTTGAGCGAAGCCGCCTTCCGCACCTACCTGGTACAGGATTACCTGTTCCTCATCCAGTTCGCCCGCGCCTGGGCACTGGCTGCCTACAAGAGCCGTCGACCGGCCGACATCCGCGCCGCGCAGGCCGGGCTGGCGGCGATTCTGGATGAAACCGAACTGCACTTGCGCCTGTGCGCGCGCTGGGGCCTGACCCAGGCCGATATCGAGGCCGCGCCCGAACACCAGGCCACGGTTGCCTATACCCGCTATGTGCTGGACTGCGGTGCCGCGGGTGACCTGCTGGAGTTGCATGTGGCGCTGGCGCCTTGCGTGATCGGTTATGCCGAGATTGGCCGGGCGTTGTCCGAGCGCATTGGCGATCTGAGCAATCACCCGTACCGCGAGTGGATCGCCGAGTATGCCGGCGAGGGCTACCAGGGTGTCGCCACAGCGGCGCGCAAGCATCTGGACGAGCTGGCAGCGCGGAGCATGACCGAGCAACGGTTTGCCGAGCTGGTGGAGATCTTCGGCCAGGCGTCCAGCCTGGAGGCGGACTTCTGGCAGATGGGGTTGGCTAGCCAATAGCGCACTGCATGGCCCTGCGCGGACTCTTGTAGGAGCGGCCTTGTGTCGCGAAAGGGCTGCGAAGCAGCCCCAGCAATTTGTGCTTCTGCGCTGAAATCCTGGGGCTGCTTCGCAGCCCTTTCGCGACACAAGGCCGCTCCTACAAAGGTCCGCGCTAACCGGGCAGATGAGATTTAGGCCAATATGCTGGTAGGGCCACCCGCAAAGCCCAGGGAGAAGCATCATGAACATCATCAACGCACGCCTGCGTGGCAAGCCTGGCCTGTTCCGCATCGAGCTCAGCGGCGAACGCATCGCCGCCATCTTGCCCCAGGCCGAAAGGGGGGCGGCGCGCGCTGCCGATGACCTGGATGCCGGGCAGAACCTGGTGGTGGCGCCCTTTATCGAACCGCACATCCACCTGGACGCCACGCTGACCGCCGGCGAGCCGCAGTGGAACATGAGCGGGACCCTGTTCGAAGGCATCGAGCGCTGGGCCGAGCGCAAGGCAATCACCACCCACGACGACATCAAGAGCCGCGCTAAGAAGGCCATCGGCATGCTGGTGGATCATGGCATCCAGCATGTGCGTACCCATGTCGATGTCACCGACCCCACCCTGACTGCGCTAAAGGCCATGGTCGAAGTGCGTGACGAAGTGCGCCACCTGCTCGACCTGCAGATCGTCGCCTTCCCCCAGGAGGGTATCGAGTCGTACGCCAACGGCCGGGCGCTGATGACCGAAGCGGTGGCCATCGGTGCCGACGTGGTCGGCGGCATTCCACACTTCGAGAACACCCGCGACCAGGGCGTGTCGTCGGTCAAGTTCCTGATGGACCTGGCCGAACGTACCGGCTGCCTGGTGGATGTGCATTGCGACGAGACCGACGACCCGCAGTCGCGCTTTCTCGAAGTGCTGGCCGAAGAGGCGCGGGTGCGCGACATGGGCGCCCGGGTGACAGCCAGCCATACCGTAGCCATGGGCTCGTACGACAATGCCTACTGCTACAAGCTGTTCCGCCTGCTCAAGCAGTCGGGTATCAATTTCGTATCTTGCCCGACCGAGAGCATTCACCTGCAAGGGCGTTTCGACAACTACCCGAAACGCCGCGGCGTCACCCGCGTGGCCGAACTCGACCGGGCCGGGATGAACGTGTGCTTTGGCCAGGATTCCATCGTCGACCCTTGGTACCCGCTGGGCAATGGCAACATCCTGCGTATTCTGGAGGCCGGCCTGCACATCTGCCACATGCTTGGCTACGAAGACCTGCAGCGCTGCCTGGACCTGATCACCGACAACAGCGCCCGCACCCTGAACCTGGGCGAGCGTTACGGCATCGAAGTGGGGCGGCCGGCCAACCTGTTGCTGCTGTCTGCGCCGGACGATTACGAAATGGTGCGCAGTCAGGGGCATGCGCTGGTGTCGGTACGCAACGGCAAGGTGCTCATGCGTAGAACACCTGCCAGGGTTGAACACTACAGCTGACGCTCCCTGCTTCAGCATTCTGCAGCGCCCCGCCGGCTTGAAGCCGAGCGGGGCGCTTTGCTGTCTGGCGTACTGGTTTATGCCCGCGCACAGCTCCCAGGAACCATTCACATGCGATAAGCCGTGATTATTCCACCATAGGAAATGTTTGCTCGGGCAATGGCTTGCCTTCATAATCGGTATGTAATTACATGGTACATAACACGGTACAAAATCGTAGGAGCAAGCATGGCCCGGGGCGGTATAAACAAGGTTGTAGTGCAGCAGGCACGTCAGGCGCTGATTGCCCGGGGCGAGAACCCCAGCATCGATGCGATACGTATCGAGCTGGGCAACACCGGCTCCAAGACCACGATTCACCGCTACCTGAAAGAGTTGAACGGCCAGCAACCCGTGGCTTCCGAGGGTGGCATTGCGCTGAGTGACGTGCTGAGCCGAATGGTCGGGCAACTGGCAACCCAGTTGCAGGACGAGGCCGACCTGAAGATCGAGCAGGCGGAAAGCGCCTTCACACGACAGCGCGAACAGCTGGAGGCACAACTGGCCATTGCCCAGCAGGCACTGGCTGCGGCGCACCAACAGCATCAGATCGATGTGGCCGCACTGGCCGCCGAATCGGAAAAACTGCTTTCCACCCAAAGCACCCTGCAGGCCGAACAGCTGCGCAGTGCCAGCCTCAACCAGTCGCTGGGCGAGTTGCAGGTGCGCCTGGCCGACAAGGAGGAGCAGGTAAAATCACTGGAAGACAAGCACCGTCATGCCCGCGACGCGCTGGAGCACTACCGCAACGCCAGCCGCGAACAGCGTGAACAGGAGCAGCGCCGCCACGAAGCGCAGCTGCAACAGTTGCAGGTGGAGGTGCGTCAACTGCAGCAAGGCATGATCGTCAAGCAGGACGAGCTGACCCGCCTGCACCGCGACAACGAGCGCTTGCTGGGTGAGCATCGCCAGGCCGCCAGCGCCTGCAGGGCGCAGGACGAGTTGCTGGAGCAGCGTGATGCACAGATCCAGGGCTTGCGCACGATCCTGGCCCAGGCGCAGGGTGCAAGCGAGGAAATGCGTCGGCAGCTGGATGTGCAGGCACAGAGCCTCGAGGCCAGGCGCGACTTGTGCACGGAGCAGGCTCGTCAACTGCAGCAGCTCGAGGAGCAGCTGAAGCAACGTGATGAAGCGTTGGTTCAATGCCGAGCCCGGCTAGCTGTAGATTAATCAAACTTTTCCCGGCCGGTGGTTTCTTCCCTAGACACTCACCGGAGAAAGCCTCATGCCTGAACCACAACAGCCAGAAAAACATCCCCAAGGGCCCCATTCGTCCGAGAAGGCGAACAAACGCCAGGACTTGGGTTTCGACCCCGATTCGCCAGATGTGGAGGATCCGCAAGTCGACCCTCAAGGACCTGCCAAGCCACCGCGGGACGTCGAAAAATCCCCGTGAAGGTGGCATTTGTCGCTAAGGGCCGCTCAGCGGCCCCCGCGATCAACACGGTACTGCTTGGGGCACGCTGTCTCGAGGCCTTTGCCAGGCAAGCTACGCTCGCTTGACTCAGGACTCTGCCTGCCTGGCTGCCTCCACGCCCGCAGCCGAGAGTTTGATGGGGTAGTTCACACTGATCTGGTGGTCGCTGCTCACCGCAACGCTGCCATCCTGGATCAAACCGGCCTCCTGCAGCGTCTTGAGCATGCCGGCCACGGCTTTCTCGCCCCGGTAGTTGTCCAGCACTTCCTTGCCGAGCCCCTGGGGGTGAGCGTGCAACAGGCGAGTCAGCACTTCGGCTTTCAATGCATCGTTACTCATGGCGGGCCTCACTTGCCGTGTTTGGCCTGAAGCGCCTTGGCATGCTCCAGATGCTGTTCGAGCTTGGGCAGGGTTTCGCTGGCAAAGGCCTTCAATTCAGCCTTGTCGGAAGATGCGGCTTCCTTCTTGAACAACTCCACCGCCTTTTCGTGAGCGTCGACCTGGTTGTTGACGTAAGACTTGTCAAACGACTCCTCTCGCCATTCCAGGATCATTTTCTTGACCTTGTCGGTTATTGCCGCCTCATCGGGTACGGAGATGTCGAGCTTGCGAGCTATGTCGCCGAGTTTCTGATTGGCCTTGGTGTGGTCGCTGACCATCTGCTGGGCAAAGGTCTTGATTTCGGCATTCTGAGTTTTTTCCAGAGCCAGCTTGCCGGTGACCACTTCGGCAATACCGGCCTCGGTGGCCGCTTCGACGAAGTCATCGGAACTCGCCGCCATTGCCTGCACCGATGCCAAGCCCAACACCATGGAAAAACCGACACGCTTGATGAAGAGACTGCTCATGCTTCACTCCTTAAACCGTGGCGCGACCTCAGTGTCGCGTACGGTTGAGGGTGAATGGGGAGCAAAGGTTTAATCTTTTTCCTGGTCGGCTGCGCCCAGATGATGCTGAACTATAGTGAAACGCGGCGAACGCGGTAAGGCTAGGGATTTCAATGTGCGCAGCCAGGAAACAGGATGAGGACGGGCTCTTCGCGATAACCGGCGAGGGCCGGGCCGTGGCGCTGTTCCGCCTGGTACTCGCGTTCATGCTGGTGGTGATGCTCGCCTTCGTCGTGGTGGAAGGTTGGCGCATCTGGCGCGACTACCGGCACGCCTTCACCAATGCCGAGAACATGGTCTCCAATCTGGCCCGGGCCACGGCGCAGCATGCCGAAGATGCCATCCGCCAGGTCGACGCAATTACCGCGGCGCTGGCCGAGCGCCTGGAAGGCGACGGCTTCGAGCACATCGACCGGCCGCGCCTGCATACCTTGCTGGTCCAGCAGAAAAGCATCATGCCGCAGTTGCACGGGTTGTTCGTGTATGGCCCGGATGGCAGCTGGATCGTTACCGACCAGGCGGTAGTCCCGCCCAATGCCAACAATGCCGACCGCGACTACTTCATCTACCACCGCGAGCATACCGACCGCAGGGTTCACATCGGCTCGGTGGTGCGCAGCCGTTCTACTGGCGACCTGATCATCCCCATTTCGCGGCGCCTGCAATACGCCGATGGCAGCTTCGCCGGGGTGTTGCTGGGCACCATCAAGGTGGACTGGTTCGTACGCTACTACGGCGACTTCAAGATCGACGAACGCGGCGCGCTGGTACTGGCCAAGCGCGACGGCACTATCCTGGTACGGCGGCCGTTCGTCGAACAGGTGATTGGCCGCAGCCTTAGCAGCAGCGAGATCTTCCGCAAGCACCTGCCGCATGCAAGCGAAGGGGTGGCCGAGGCGGTCGCCGTGGTGGACGGTACGCCACGGCTGTATGGCTATCGCGCGCTGGCCAGCTACCCGTTGGTGGTGGAGGCCGGCTTGTCGCGGGAATCGATCGTCGCGCCCTGGCGGCACGATGCGATCAAGTCGGTGGCAGTGTTGCTGCTGTTGCTGGTGGGGCTGGCAGCGTTTGGTGGTGTGGTGTTGCGCCAGTTACGCGAGCGTATTGTCATCGAGCGGGCGCTGCACCAGGCACACCAGACCCTCAAGGCCCTGGCACTGACCGACAGCCTGACCGGCTTGGGTAACCGCAGGCGGCTGGACGCAGTGTTCGAGCCGGAGCTGCGTCGGGCACGACGCCAGGGCTACTCGCTGGCGCTGGTGATGCTCGACCTGGATTACTTCAAGGCCTACAACGACCGTTACGGGCACCCAGCGGGCGACCAGTGCCTGCGGCGCTTTGCCGAGGTGCTGCAGCAGGCACTGAAGCGGCCGGCCGACCTGGCTGTGCGCTATGGGGGCGAGGAGTTCACACTGCTGCTCCCCGATACCGATGCCCGCGGGGCGGAGCTGCTGGTGCAGGAAGTGCAACAGCTGTTGCGGCGTCAGATGCTGGAGCATGCAGGTAGCCCACTGGGGCGGGTGTCGTGCAGTGCGGGGATTGCCGTGGGTGACCTGGCGCGGGAGGGGGTGACGGCCGAGCGCCTGATGGCGGCAGCGGATGCGGCGCTGTACCAGGCCAAGCGCCGGGGGCGGGACGGGTATTGCCTGGCAGAACGTGCAGTGGTGGGCGTAGATGAATAAAGGCCCTTGGTTGCCTGTACCGGCCCCATCGCCGGCAAGCCAGCTTGTGTCTTCAAGGTCTCTTAAACTCGAAAGGG
>NZ_JALLKV010000149.1:0-388 GCF_023093815.1 Pseudomonas sp. PNPG3 | reverse complement strand
AGCATCGCCAGGGAGCGGCCGACGCCGAGGTCCTCGGCGCGGGCCATGAACGCGCGGACGTCCTTGGGCAGGCAGCCGCCGCCGAAGCCGACGCCGGCGCGCAGGAAGTCCCGGCCGATGCGGGGGTCGAGGCCGATCGCGCGGGACACGTCGGCGATGTCGGCGCCGGCGGCCTCGCACACCTCGGAGACCGCGTTGATGAAGGAGATCTTGGTGGCGAGGAAGGCGTTGGCGGAGACCTTCACCAGCTCGGCCGCCTCCCATCCCATGATCAGGCGCGGGGCGCCCTCGGCGAGGATCGGCGCATACACCGCGTCGAGCATGCGCACGGCGGCGTCGGACGCGGGGTCCGAGGCGGACGCGGCGCCGGAGCCGGACTCGGCGTCGG
>NZ_JALLKV010000148.1:0-415 GCF_023093815.1 Pseudomonas sp. PNPG3 | reverse complement strand
AGGTCTGGGTGACAGATATCACTTACATCCGCACCTATGAAGGATGGCTCTATCTGGCGGTAGTGCTGGATCTGTTCTCACGCCAAGTAATTGGTTGGTCAATGAAGCCAAGGATGTGCAGCGACCTGGCTATCGACGCAATGTTGATGGCTGTGTGGCGACGTAAGCCACAGCAGCAAGTGATGATTCACTCAGATCAAGGTAGTCAGTTCAGTAGCTCAGATTGGCAAAGCTTCTTGAAGGCTAACAATGTAATCAGCAGCATGAGCCGGCGGGGAAACTGCCACGACAATGCCGTAGCCGAGAGCTTTTTCCAGCTTTTGAAGCGGGAGCGAATCCGACGAAAGATCTACACAACCCGTGAAGAAGCCCGAAGTGATATTTTCGATTACATCGAGATGTTCTATAACCCTAA
>NZ_JALLKV010000147.1:0-425 GCF_023093815.1 Pseudomonas sp. PNPG3 | reverse complement strand
TCGACGCGAGCGACCCCGCCGCCCGGACGTTCCTCGGCCAGCCCCGGCCGCTCGCGAACCTCTTCAGCGTGGAGATGTGGGAGCGCTTCAGCTTCTACGGGATGCAGGGCCTCCTCGCCATCTACATGTACTTCTCCGCCACGCAGGGCGGGCTCGGCCTCGACGAGACCGTCGCGGCGGGCATCGTCGGCGCCTACGGCGGCTCGGTGTACATCTTCTCGATCGTCGGCGCGCTCGTCGGCGACCGCCTGCTCGGCCCCGAGAAGACCATGTTCTCCTCGGCGATCCTCATCATGCTCGGCCACCTCGCCCTCGCGCTCGTGCCGGGGGTGCCCGGGCTGGTCCTCGGCCTGCTGCTCGTGGCCGTCGGCTCGGGCGGCCTGAAGGCGACCTCGGCGACGCTCGTCGGCGACCTCTACTCCGTC
>NZ_JALLKV010000146.1:0-426 GCF_023093815.1 Pseudomonas sp. PNPG3 | reverse complement strand
ATGCCAACATCACCTTCCACTTCCAGCTGAGCAACCCGCCGCAGGCTGGCAGCACCACGACGCTGACCGTCGATGTGGATGGCGTGACGCGTACTGTCGCTATCGATGCTACCGGCAAAGGCACCCTCAACGTCGCGAATACCAACGGTGAAGATGTCTACACCGACGGCAGCACCGTGACTGTCGAAGTGACCGCTGTTAACGGTGGCAACTTCGAAGCGGTAGACCTGAGCAACGCCAGCGTTACGGCTGAAATCAAGGACACCGTCGACACTACGACGGTGACCGTGACGGCCGATCCGGCAAAAGAGGGTGATGCCAACATCACCTTCCACTTCCAGCTGAGCAACCCGCCGCAGGCTGGCAGCACCACGACGCTGACCGTCGATGTGGATGGCGTGACGCGTACTGTCGCTATCGATGCTA
>NZ_JALLKV010000145.1:0-447 GCF_023093815.1 Pseudomonas sp. PNPG3 | reverse complement strand
GTGGCGTCCCCTAGGGGACTCGAACCCCTGTTACCGCCGTGAAAGGGCGGTGTCCTAGGCCACTAGACGAAGGGGACGTAACCTTCGTGCCGATCCGCTTACGCGAACCGCGGCAAATTGGTGGAGCTAAGCGGGATCGAACCGCTGACCTCCTGCATGCCATGCAGGCGCTCTCCCAGCTGAGCTATAGCCCCGAAACAAAAGGCTCATCAGTAATCGACGAGCCTTTAAATCCCTGCAAAACGCAGGAAAAGTGGCGTCCCCTAGGGGACTCGAACCCCTGTTACCGCCGTGAAAGGGCGGTGTCCTAGGCCACTAGACGAAGGGGACGTAACCTTCGTGCCGATCCGCTTACGCGAACCGCGGCAAATTGGTGGAGCTAAGCGGGATCGAACCGCTGACCTCCTGCATGCCATGCAGGCGCTCTCCCAGCTGAGCTATAGCCCC
>NZ_JALLKV010000144.1:0-467 GCF_023093815.1 Pseudomonas sp. PNPG3 | reverse complement strand
ATGGACGGACGCGGCGATTGAGCGGCAGATGAGCCATCAGGAGCGTAACCGCGTGCGCGCTGCTTACATCCATAAGGCCCAGTTTCTGGAGCAGCGTCGGTTGATCATGGCGTGGTGGAGTAACTACATCGATGCCAACAGATCGGGCCATGTCACCCCGCATGAGTTTGCCCATCCGGTAGGCGATAACGTCACCGCCTTGCCAAATGGGCATGGCGCATTCAATCGCGGGTGAGTCTGAAAGATCGGCGCTGGCTGCTCTTTCACGCGGGTCCATCCAAACAGGGCTGCAAAGCCGCCCTGTTTGGATGGACCTCACTTTGAAGAGCTAAAGGCCACGACGTTGTCCGGGATGTACCACGGAATTCCACCGGTGGATAACCGCTTTTCAGGTCCCAAGTAGCGCTGAATTTCGACCCTTGACCGGGTTTATCCACAGGCGTAGAACTGGCCGTGCAAGCGCTGTC
>NZ_JALLKV010000143.1:0-487 GCF_023093815.1 Pseudomonas sp. PNPG3 | reverse complement strand
CGCGGCACTTGCGAGCCTCTAACAAACCCGGGGCGATTCAGTCTCGTACTCGATGGGGGTCAATCGGCCCAGTCGGGTCTGCCGACGGCGGCGGTGGTAGGTCTGCTCGATCCAGGTGACGATCGCGATCCTCAGCTCGTCCCGTGTCCGCCACCGCTTGCGGTTCAGGACGTTCTTCTGCAGCAGCGCGAAGAACGACTCCATCGCGGCGTTGTCGCCGGCAGCACCGACTTTCCCCATCGATCCGATGAGGTGATGACGGTTCAGCGCGTGCACGAACTTACGCGACCTGAACTGAGAACCGCGGTCCGAGTGCACGATGCATCCAGCCGCGCCAGATCGCCGCGAAGCAGCGTTGTTCAGGGCGTTCACCGCGAGACGTGCCGTCATCCGAGTATCGATGGAGTAGCCGACGATCCGGCCGGAGAAGACATCCTTGATCGCGCAGAGGTAGAGCTTCCCCTCGTCGGTCCAGTGCTCGGTGATA
>NZ_JALLKV010000142.1:0-533 GCF_023093815.1 Pseudomonas sp. PNPG3 | reverse complement strand
GACCACTTCGCCCAGGCGCGCGCCGCGCGCACCGTAGGCCTCGCCTCGCAGGACGGTCCCGTCCTCGAGGACCAGCAGGGCGGGGTCGACCTGACGCCGGCGGCGCGGGGTGGTGGTGGTGGCGGTCATGGGTGCTCCTTCCGGGGCAGCGGGGTCATGCGGAGAAGTCTGTCGTGGTCGGCACGGTGGTCGAGGCGCAGCCCGGTGTCCAGCAGCTGGTCGCCCAGCTGCCAGCGGATCACCAGCAGGCCGTCGCCGCCGACCCATTTCCCGGCCATGCCGGGGGCGGAGGCGATCTCCTCGATCGCGTCCGCGGGGATGAGGAGGTCGCGGGCGCCCTGGCGTCGGATGGCCCAGGCGTCGCGGTCGCCCGCGGCGTCATGGCCGATCTCCACGCGGGCCGTCGACCGGGTGCCGAGGCCGTGGGCCGCGACGCGATCGAGCGGGCCGCCGGCGAGCGTGGTGCTCACGTAGACGCCGTCGGCCGTGTCCTCGACGCTCCAGTCCGCGGAGCGGACCGGGGACTCGGGCGC
>NZ_JALLKV010000141.1:0-538 GCF_023093815.1 Pseudomonas sp. PNPG3 | reverse complement strand
ATTTTGCGGTAGCCGTATACACCTCCGCTTTCTAGCCAAGCGTGTTTGATCAAGCCAAGCAGACGTTGATCTTCTTTTGCTCGGGCAGATTGAGGCTCGGCCAGCCAGGCGTAGTAGCCGCTGGGGTGCACCTTGAGGGTTTGGCAAAGGCGCCGCACCGGGTAATCAGTCGAGTGCTTCTTGATGAAGGCGTACTTCAGCCGCACTCCTTGGCAAAGTACGCGGCGGCCTTTTTTAAGATGTCTCGCTCTTCCGTCACGCGCTTGAGTTCAGCGCGCAGCTTGCGCAGTTCGGCCTGCTGATCGTCGTCTTGCTGACGCTGCTCTTGGGGCTTGCTGTAGACCTTGATCCAGGCGTAAAGGCTATGCACGGACATGCCCAGGCGCTGGGCGACATCGGCGACAGGTTTGCCTTTTTCGGTCACTTGCTTGACCGCTTCGATCTTGAATTCTTCGGGGTAACGCTGACGACTCATGGCACCTCCTATTTGGGCCTCATTATGAGGCTTGGAGGTGTCTACGAAACCAGGGGCGATTCA
>NZ_JALLKV010000140.1:0-605 GCF_023093815.1 Pseudomonas sp. PNPG3 | reverse complement strand
GGTTTTGATCGGGCCCAGGTGGACTACTGGCTATCCGCTCGGCTGCACCATTTGTTGATCCCTCGGCACTGGCAGGCGCTGAATGCCAAGTACGCCACCAGCAAGGGCAGGAAGCTGCAGGGCATCTCGGCCATTGCGCCACTGATCGCCAGCCCAGCACCGCAGCTGTTCATCTATAAGGCGGTCACCGCCTGGGCTGTGCCGAAGTTGAAAGGGGCTCGCCGGAAAGGGCCGCGCTCCGTGTCGGTAGAGATTCCACTGGATGCGCCGGAGTGGCGTCGTAACAACCTGGTCGATGCTGCACTGGCAGCTGGTCAGGCTGAGCGGAAGAAAGCTGAGGCGCTTGCCGAGGACCTGATCGTCCTGCCCGATAGCTTCTACGATATGAACACTTGGGATCTGGACGGCACGCCGGAGCCAACCCGCTATCGGTGGCGGTCCGGGATCAAGGAGAGGCTTGATGGCATGGTTGATGACGCGTTGGTCGAGGTGCGGGCGATTCTGGAGGCCGAGGGGTTGCTCATCAAAGAAGCAGCGTAATTGACTGTTGACATCGGTGAGAGAGTGAGAGAAATTATATCCATCCTGTCATTCCTGCGCGTGTT